>JAKDNQ010000558.1 GCA_030456405.1 Nitrospira sp. | reverse complement strand
CCGGAATTGCCCATCCAGTTTTTGTCTGAAGAAGACCGACTCTCGGCTGGAGAGACGGTCGTTCCGGACGGCAGTCCCGGATCGTTCACGCCGCCGCCGACTCCGCCCGAGCCGTTGCCCTACATTGTTGTGATGATCGATGAATTGGCGGATTTGATGATGGTGGCGCCGAAGGAAGTGGAAGACAAGATCGCGCGGTTGGCGCAGATGGCTCGCGCATCGGGCATTCATCTGGTGCTGGCGACGCAGCGCCCATCGGTCGATGTGCTGACTGGTTTGATCAAGGCCAACTTCCCGGCCCGTATTGCGTTCCAAGTCTCGTCGAAGACCGATTCACGCACGATCCTGGATGCCAACGGCGCGGAGGCGCTCCTCGGTCGTGGGGACATGCTCTATCTGGCTTCGGGAACCGGACGTGTGATGCGGCTGCACGGGTCGTTTGTGTCGGATGACGATGTCCGCCGCGTCGTCGAGTTTGTGAAGGATCAAGCCAAGCCCACCTACAATCAGGAGTTGCAAATTGCGCTGAAACAAGAAGTGGCAAAAGAAGAAGATGGACTGGGAGAAGTATACGAGCAAGCCAAAGAGTTGGTATTATCTACCGGTTCAGCGTCCGCGTCGCTGATTCAGCGCCGGCTAAGGGTGGGCTATCCTCGGGCGGCTCGGATGATCGAGCAAATGGAGGCGGATGGCATTGTGGGCGCGGCTGGTCGAGACGGACGAAGAGAAGTTGTGGGGCGGCGAGGGCCGGTGGGAATAGAAGAGGGGGATGGAGCCTGATGATCTTCTGTGCTCGCGCAACGCGCACGCTCGGAAGGTGCTCGTTGGACGCGCGCAGTGGAAGATCAATCAGGCCCCATCCCCTAAGAGAGAGGAGCGAGCTTGGAGGGAGAGAGGGCAGCCTAGATGGTCCCCTGTGCTCGTGCAACGCGCGGCCTCAGAAGACCCTCGTTGGACACGCGCAGTGGGAGACCATCTAGCCCGCCCTCAGGCCGAAGAGAAGATAAGCTGTGGTCGTTCGATGCGCGCAGTAAAGGGCAGCCTTGGCCACTCCCCTTGCGATTGATATGTTGAAGAAATTGAATTGGCCATGTGTTGTAGGAGGCATGCTCCTGTGTGTGGGGAGCCTATTCCCATTACCGACTCTTGCCGCTGAAGAAGGCGATGAGAATGCGATCAAAGAAGTGCGTGAGGTGGTGAAGCAGCTCCAGGCGCGGTATGAGAAGACGAAAGATATCCAGGCAGACTTTGCGCAGAAGACCACGATCGAGGGGTTCGAGCGGCCCATCGCGTCTTCGGGGAAGGTCTACATCAAAAAGCCAGGCCGGTTACGATGGAATTATCTCGACCCGTCGGTTGAAGACATTTATGTCAATCGTGACGATGTGAAAGTGTATGTACCCGAGCACAAGCAAGTGCTGGTCGGGAAGCTCACGCAAATGGCAGCCTCCAAGGCTCCGTTGGAACTGTTACTGGGGGCAGCTAAGCTGGATGAGTCGTTCGACATTGAGCCGACATCGGGAAAGGGGCGCGGCGTGGGAGGAATCCCGTTACTCACCCTCCTGCCGAAGTCGCATGAAGGAGAGGCGGGGAAATCGTTGCAGCGGATCGTGCTCGAAGTGTTTCCCAAGACCTATTTCATCCGGACGATCTCGCTCTACGAAGTCAGCGGCAATGTCGCGAGTTTTGAATTTTCATCGCTCCAGTCCAATATCGGTCTCACCGACGCATTCTTCGATCTGAAGTTGCCGGCCGATGTAGAAGTGGTGAAGGCGCCAGTGCTTAGTACTCCACAGTGAATGCGATAAAGGTGACGGTATGAATCAGTCAATGATCGGTTCCTTCGTCGACACAGTCGATGAGGCCGTCAAACAGCTGGACCTCGACCGGGTCTCGCGTGAATATTGGGACCAGAACGAGTTCCTGTTTATTCCACAGTTTCTC
>JAKDNQ010000557.1 GCA_030456405.1 Nitrospira sp. | reverse complement strand
TGAACTGGCTATAGCAGCCGGGATCACGCCAGTGCCGGTGACGGTTCCCTCGATTAGAGTGGGGGACGATCTTCCCGGTGAGGAGGGGCGCCGATGGTTTGCTCAGCATCTTGAACGGCGGTGCCGGCTCAACGAATTAATTCTCCGATACGCCGCATCAAAACAGTTAGCCGCCTTCGACCTCTTCACGGCCACTGCAGAACCAGAGACTCAACAACTCGCAGCCCAATACTCCAACGACGGGTTGCATCTGACCACGGCCGGATATCGGCTGATCGCTGAGCGGTTGTACCAAGAAGTATTTGTTGCGGTGTCAGCGGACGGATTGTGACGAGAGGAGATCTTGGTGCGTGAGGTCACTGATCGAGACTTCGACCGCGTTGTAGAACAGGCCGGGATGCCGGTGCTGGTGGAGTTCTGGAAACCTGGATGCGGGAATTGTCGGGCGCTGATGCGGGAACTTGAGAAGCTGGAGATCGATGTGACCGGCAAGGTCCTGATCCTGAAAATGAACGTCGAGGAGAATTTCCAGATTCCAGCGGAGCTGGAGGTTCGCTCATTGCCGGCGCTTGCTCTCTATGACCAAGGAACATTCGAGCGGTTTATCGGTGGGCTGGGAACCAGAGGGGAAATTCTCAAGCAGCTGAAGCTGAAGTGAGTGGTTACAAGGTTCGCCAGGTCCGCCCATCCTTTTCGATGAGGCGATCAGCCTCGACCGGCCCACTGGATCCGGCCTGGTATTCAGGTAACCATCGCAATCCTTGCTGCCGCCATCCTTCCAGAATTTTGGTAATCCAGGCCCAGGACGCTTCAACGGCGTCGCGTCGCATGAACCGAGAGGCATCACCGGCCATCACGTCCAGGAGCAACCGCTCATAGGCTTCCGGCGAAGGGCGGCCAAAGACGTCGCTGTAGTGAAAGTCCATTTCCACCGGGTGTGTCTGCGCGCGGGTGCCCGGCACGCGTGAGACGATGCGGAGGGAGAGGCCCTCCTCCGGCTGGATGCGCAACGCCAACACGTTTGGCGGCTGCGGCTGCTGCGCATTGGCGTTGAAGAGGATGTGAGGGATGTCCTTGAATTGCACCGCGATCTCACTGGCGCGTTGAGGGAGCGCTTTCCCGGTGCGCAGATAGAAGGGCACGCCGGCCCAGCGCCAGTTTTCCACGAAGCATTTGAGCGCGACATAGGTTTCCGTCGTAGAATCGGGATGCGTTCTGTTCTCGCGCCGATAGCCGGGGATGGGCTTGCCATGGGCCATACCTTCACTGTATTGGGCACGGACAGTAACCTGTTCGACATCCTGATCGGTGATGGGCCTGAGACAACGGAGGACTTCCATCTTCGCGTTGCGCACCACATCCGGATCGAGCGAGTAGGGGGGCTCCATCGCGATTAAGCAGAGCAGCTGCAGCATATGGTTTTGCACCATATCGCGCAATGCGCCGGCTTCTTCGTAGTAGCCGGCTCTGGTCCCGACCCCTTCCGCTTCGCTGACGGTGATCTGCACATGATCGATATATTTGTGGTTCCAGATCGGCTCGAAGATACTGTTGGCGAACCGGACGACCATCAAATTCTGGACCGTTTCTTTTCCCAGATAGTGATCGATGCGGAAAATCTGAGATTCTTCGAACACACGCCCCGTGACTTGGTTGATGGCCTGGGCGGAGGCTAAATCGTGGCCGACCGGTTTTTCGACGATGATACGGGCATAGGGCCTATGCGCCTCCGGCTTCGTGGCCAATCCGGCTTGCTCAAGTCCCTCGCACACGGAAGCAAATGAACTGGGAGGGACGCTCAAATAGAAAATCCGGTTGCCGGGTAACTGAACGCTCCGTTCTATGTCTTCTGCTCGAGCCTTAAGCCTGGCGTAGGTGTCCGGGTCATCGTTTCCTCCCGACACATAAAAGAGGTGTGGCGCAAAGTCCTTCCACTTGTCCTCTG
>JAKDNQ010000556.1 GCA_030456405.1 Nitrospira sp. | reverse complement strand
CAGTTCAGCAAGGCGGTGTCGTTCCCGTTGGTGGGGGCGATCGTAGGGCCGATGATGATTTTGCCCAACGTGGGACTCAACGAGTGGGGGCATGCGTTCTGGTTTGTCGATGAACTCTTTGCGGCCCCGTTGCACTGGGGCTTTGTGACCTTGGGCTGGTGCGGGCTGTTCGGCGGGACGGGGGGCGTGGCGGCGCAGATTGTGGCGCGCATGTCCAACCTGTGCGACGTGGTGTGGAACAACGAGAGCAAGGACTGCTTGCACGTGATCCCGTATTAAATACCCGTATCGGCGGGGTTCTCGGCTTCATCCATGGGCGACCTCCTATCTGGTGGGAGGTCGCCCATATTATTTTGCTCGTGCACGAGCCGAATATGGCGGGGTGTTGCTCCAAAGTCGTTCCGTGACCCAAAGCCTGTAGCGAGATGCATTAGGATTCTGCGGGTGAACGATGGAATTCAGCGACCACCGGAAACACGAGCGCGGCAAAGTCCCAGTAGCGCATGCGAATCGCGTCCGAATGGGTCCCGGCTTGGAAGACGATCTCCTCGTCCTCCGCGAGCGAGCGATCGACATACACTGGGATCTTATAGAGGTTCCCGAAGGGCGGCATGGAGCCCAATTCGCAGTCGGGAAATAGGTCTGTGATCTCATCTTCAGTCGCGAGCCGTACTTGGTGGCCGGCAAAGACAGCTCTCAAGCGATGGAGATCCACCTTCCAACTTGCCGGCAGCACCGTCATGACAAACCCTCTACCCACTTTCACGATCACGACCTTAGCCATCTCCTTCTCCGGTGTCTTGAGCATCTGCGCAACAGTAAGGGCGCGAAAGGCTGCCGGGTGCGGCAATATGTCAAAATGAACTCGTTCGTGATTGAGATATGAATGGAGTGATGGTGAGATGGACATGATGACACCTCCTGTTGTGGCGAGACCTCCCGGCAGAGGTCACTGCTGGAGTGATTGAGAAGAATGGAGGACCGCTCGATAACGATGCGACTATGGAGGGGATATGTTTCACGATCAAGGCTCCGCTGTGATCATGAAGGCTCACTCGACATGTGGAGTATACGCCGGTTGCAATATCAAAGTCATGGAGAAAGAGTTCCGTGCATTACAACAAGGACGGAGACGGGCCGGAGCGGTTCCAAAGAGCAGAGACATTGCCATCCACATCGAAAGATCGCGTTGTCTGTCTTTGGGGAGATTTGATGCGGACCCTTGACATTCCCTGTGTGGAAGCGTGGAATGAAGGCCAGCAACACCTCCATTCCAGCATCGGGCAGTATTCATCGGTGCCCCATGAGGAAGCAGGTCAGTCTTCAGCGTTCGATCACGCTCTCGGTCCTCTCTATCGGTTTGCTCTCCGGCGCACTCGGCCTGACCTATGCGTATTGGCAGACCAAACACTCATTCCGCGAGGCTATCGGCATCGGGTTCCAGGAACTTGCCCGCCAGAGCGCAGATAAAGTCGGGCTCATCCTAGAAAAAGAAATCGAGTGGGTGGAACGGCTGAGTTCCTTACCACAGGTACGTGAAGCCGTCCGAGAAGGCGCCAGGCTGACATTCGATCGACAGATTCTTGAGCGGTGGAAGGAATCGCAACGACCGTATTTTCGATCGCTGGAAATCCTGGATCTCCGAGGTCGTTCGGTCGGCGGAGCCGCCGGCGAAAGCACTAAGACGCAGTATAGCCGGCAACCCTGGTGGCCGGTCGTCTTCGACCAGCGACGATTATGGGTGGGGGAGTTACATCTTGGCGAAATGGGAGATGGGGATTTGGAAATCGCCGTGCCGATCGTCGATGAGGCTGGAGTAGTGTTGGGCGCGATCAAGGCGGTGATTGAGAAGGACCAGCTCTTGACCTCGGTCCTTCGAAGCAGGATCGGCGAAACCGGTCATGTCATGCTGGTCGGACCCCAAGGGACCGTGTTGGCCTGTCCG
>JAKDNQ010000555.1 GCA_030456405.1 Nitrospira sp. | reverse complement strand
ATTGTCGATGAGTTGACCGCCTACTATCAGGGACAACAGATCGCCAAAGTCATCGGTATCGAGTCGCGCGGGTTCATTTTTGGCGGGATACTGGCAAACCGGCTGAATGCCGGGTTTGTTCCAGTCCGGAAACCTGGCAAGTTGCCCGCCGACAGTTTTGAAGTCAAATACAGCCTAGAGTATGGGTCGAACTCGCTTGCCATTCATCGCGACGCGATCGGTGCGGGAGAGCGAGTGTTGATCGTTGATGACTTACTCGCCACCGGAGGCACGGCGGCCGCGACGGTGTCTCTTGTTCGTCAGTTGGGAGGCGAAATCGCCGGACTCGACTTTCTCGTTGAACTTCAGGGCCTGAAGGGTCGAGACAAACTGATCGGCCATCCTATCCATTCGACAATCCTCTATCCGTAGCAGGCTGCTGAAAAAGTCCGCCAGCGGCGTTCTCGCTTCGCTCAGAAGCTCTACGTACCGAAGCGTACGCCTTCGCCTCTTCGCTCGCTGCGGCCTTGCTGAACAGCCTTTTTGAGCAGCCTGCGCGAGGTTCTCCTGTTGCCATAGACGTGCGGACAGCTGAATTTCCACCGTGTCACACTAGTTTTTCCGAAGCCTGCTAGCCCCCTTCCAGGCTCTTTCCCGCAACCTCTTGTCAAAGACGAGAGTGCCGTGCTATGAATGCCGAACTTTTTTCGGCTATTCGACGTTCATTATAGGAGTAGGATCTACCATGCCAGCAAAAACCCCCGCCAAGAAGAAACCGGTGGCGAAAACCAAGGTGCGGGCGAAGCTTGAGAAACCAGCGAGCAAATCGAAACACACTCCGATTGTGATTCCTGAAAAACCTATCAGCATGGCCGTCTCACCCCTTGCTGCCAAACCGAAAGAGTCGGCGAAAGAACGCGAAGACCGGGAGCGTCGCCGCCAAGCCCTCCATCAGATGCTGGTACGGAAGCGCCAGGATATTATTAAAGAGATTGAAGGCAGCCTGGGCCAATCCCTTAGCGAGGATAAGCAGCGGCGGCTTGAATCTGCCCGCGACGTCGGAGACCAAGCCCTCATGGACCTCGATCGCGAGTTAGGCATTTCCCTGATGGAAATGCGCAATCGCCGTCGGCAGGCCATTGATGAAGCGTTAACCAGGCTGACCGAGGGTACCTATGGCATCTGTGCAGAGTGTGGTGTAGAAATTAGTGAGCGAAGATTGGAAGCCGTCCCATTCGCGAAGCTCTGCGTCGAATGCCAGTCGAAAGAAGAACTGCTGGAAAAAATCGAACGAGAAGAAGATCGTGACTAACCGTTCTGCGCGTGGTCAGTCGTCTCCCCGCCCCGTCTCGTTCGTATTCCGTTCAGTATTCTGATCCTTCCCTTATCGGGCCTGATGTCCATTCTGTAAGGATGGTGGGCGCCCTGCACTATGCATTGGGATGGAGGTGGTGATGACAATGAGCCATCGTGCAGTTGTCTTAGCGAGCGGAGGACTAGACTCCGCCGTTACGGCGGCCATTGCCAAGCAAGACGGGTGCGAGCTTTTCTTTCTTACTATGGCCTATGGGCAACGACATGCAGTAGAAGTAGCGCGGGCGCAGCAGATCGGAGCTGCGTTGAACGTGGCGAATCACCTGGTGATGAACCTGGATCTTCGCGCGATCGGCGGATCGGCGCTTACTGGCCCGGTGGCAGTGCCCAAAGACCGAGCAGGTAATGAACGTAGCCGAAGTATTCCTGTCACCTACGTGCCGGGGCGCAATCTCATCTTTCTCTCAATAGCAGCAGCGCATGCGGAAGTTGTGGGAGCGTCTCTCATCTATTTTGGCGCTAATGTAATCGACTATTCCGGCTATCCAGACTGTCGGCCTGAATTCATTCACGCATTTGAAGCGACGGTAATCGAAGGCACAAAGGCCGGAGTGGAAGGGACCGCACTCCGCGTCAAAGCCCCCTTGCTGATGCTGAC
>JAKDNQ010000155.1 GCA_030456405.1 Nitrospira sp. | reverse complement strand
CCTCGTAAGTCCGGCCTTTCCGGTAGAGCAGATGCGCCAACTCCATCGGTACCAGGACGCCGTCGGTGATCAGCGCGGAACCCAGGCCGGTGCCGAGTCCCAAGAATAACATGCGGCCGCCTTCGTAACTTCCAAGAGCCTGCATCGCGGCGTCATTGATTACCTTGACCGGACAGCCGAAGGCTTTTTCGAAATCGAACCCCTTCCATCCTTTACCAAGGTTCTTGGGTTCGGCAGCAGGCCGGCCGCTTCGCACGGCACCCGGATAGCCCAGCGCAATGACATCATAAGACCAATCAGCAGCGAGACGTTGGACCGCTTTCACCATGTTTCGCGCAGTCATTGTCGAACCGGAAGGCACCTTTCGCGGTATTCGTTCACTGGCGATTAAGATCTTCACATTGGTTCCACCCACGTCGATGACGAGCACCTTGGTCGTACGGCTGGTTTTCCCTTCGTTCTTCGCTTGCTTTTCCATAATGACTTCCTTTCCAACCGTCGCCGTCGCCTCTCCCTCTCTGCATGGTCACTCATGCCGTCGATCTGAGGCCGGCGCCTTTTGAACTCTGTCAAATCCGGGCCACCTCATTGCTTGACTTTACACCGCGTAAATGTGTGCTCCCACTGTGGGGTGAGCGAGCGGATTCGATCGCCCATGAATCATTGAACCCGTGATGCCGATATCCCAATGCGCATCGCAACTGTCTTCAGCGCTTCACTTCCGCGCAGTGACATGATATAGCGTCGGGAAATTGGAGGGCGGAGTTGGCGAGCCATGACAAGGGAGTCTTAGATAGCTTGACGTGCTAAGTCAAGCAACGACCTCTGGGAGGAAAGCAACGCAATCCAACAGTGCATGAGAGGCTGTTACCTATGAATGTGAGTACACAAGGACGATGGAAAGTCCGTTTGGTTGTTTGTGCGGCCATAGCGCTGATGGCTGGACTGGCATCCATGGTCCCCACTGCATACGCAGGCGCCAAGATTAAGGTCGACGACGACAAATGGATTTCCGTCGGAATGGGCGCCCGTCTCAGTTTCAATGCGGTAGAAGATGGGTCGGCGAGCGGCGCACAATACAGCAACAGCTTCGGTGTGAACAATGCTCGTATCTATCTCAACGGAAGGATTCACAAATACGTCGGGTTCACGTTTAACACCGAGTGCTTTAACTGTTCGGTCGTGGGAGGTGGTCCAGGGTCCGCCTCTAACGCGACCATCGGTCTGCTCGATGCGATCGGGCAGTTCGAGTTCAATGAAATGGTGAACATCTGGGTCGGACGCACCTTGGTGCCGACGGAGCGAGGCGAATTGAGTGGTCCGTTTTACCTTGCGGTCTTCGACGGCTTTAGAACACCGCTCAACCAAGCCGATTTCAGCGGGAACTTCGGCACAGGTGGGGCTGGTCTCTATGGCCGTGACAATGGCGCGGTCTTCTTCGGAAAAATCCATCCGGGCGGGACACATGTGCAATACATTGCGTCGATATTCACCGGACTCCAGTCAGCGGCAGGCGCGGGTCCCAATCAAAGAGACCATCTGAAGTACGCGGGACGTATCACCTGGAACTTGCTGAACGACGAGTCGAATCCGGGGTACTACAGCAGCGGGACGTATTTTGGAGCAGCCGGTGATATTCTCGCGCTTGGAGTAGGGGGAGAGTATCAGAATAGTGGGTCCGGTTCATTGTTAAATAGGAGTCCATTCGGAAGTGCGGTGACCGATCTTCTGTTTGAAAAAGTACTTGAGAACGCCGGCGTGTTCACGGTCAACGCGGAGTTCAAACGGTACTGGGCACAGGATGCCGCCGCCGCATTTACACAAGCAGACTGCTTTTGCATGTTCGGCGGGACATCATGGACCGGGTACGCCCTCTATTTATTTCCGCAGGAGATCGGGATCGGAAGGTTCCAGCCCTACGGGCGATATACCGGCCTGAACGCGCAGTTTGCCGGTGTACGCGAAGAATTTGAACTCGGTCTGAACTATGTCATTTCCGGTTTCAATGCGCGCCTCTCGACGTACTGGCGAACCGGCAATATCGGCGGCGCCAGTACATTTAATGGGCAGAACTTGGCTTACGGTCCTGGATCAACGGGTCAGCATGTCGATACATATGTCATGGCCGTACAGTTGCAGTATTAAAGAACGGGTCAGGTACCTGTTGATGGGGTCGGTGTGAGGTGGCCCCTTTCTGGTTCGTAGTTGGCATCCCGATTGACACGTGGATGGTGCGTTGAATGGACATCGTTGAGGGCCACAAGCCCTCAACGGACGAGGCATAAGCAAAAGGGGAGAGACTATGCCTCCGAAACCGGCGGTTTCTGGTCAGACTTCTCCAACTCCCGAATGCGCTCACCTTGGCGACGGACAGTGGTGGCGAGCTCGCGGGATTCCCGAGTACGTCTGATGCGACTCCCCAACGAAGCCACGAACGTGAGCAGAGCGCCAATCGTCACAGCGCTGAGGATGACCAACGCGAGGGAAGTCTCGTACTCCCAGGAGAACAATCGTACGGTCACGACGCTATGGTTCTGAATCGCAAACATAGCGATCAGCAGCGCGAAGACCACGGCAACAATCAGTTTCCCCATCGCGTAGTTACAACCTTACACGTTTCTTCATCCAGATCGGAGCCCTATTGAAGGACCGAGGCTTTCGCATGGTAGATAGGCCGCTACCCATCATCATGTGTTTGTCCTAGTTCGAAGCCGCTGAAAGAGTGGACTCGCCAGCAAAAAGAGCCACACGACCAACACAAAAGGCGACGTCAGCGCCGGCATCCCAAGAGGCTCCAGCGCAGCTGACATGGCAGCGAACACGACTGCCGTCGTCACTACGGCAAGTGTTCCGTATGCCGCTGAGGCGACATTCAGTACAAAAAACCCGCTACCAAGCGCAATCGCTGTCAGGACGGAGTTGAAGCCGAAGGCTCCGGCACGAATCGCCGGCTCGGCAGCCCCCATGCCCCACGCGACGAGCAACCCCACGAATGAACCCAGGAGAGCGGCGACACAGGCCACCCGCGAACTGATCAGGAGTCCTACTGCGAAGAAGACGCCGGTGATGGCGTTGCCTTGGAAGAAGACCTGCGCGAGGCCGGTCAAGAGCCCCTCTCCTACAGTCGAGGCCGTCACGATGCCCTCAACGGTTGCTGCCTTTGGAAGCCCGGCGGTCGGCAGAACGCCTGTCGAATGCAGACGGCCGAAACGCGCGGTGGCCAAGACAAATAATACGGTGGTGAAGACGAACGGCGCCGTGAGCGCGGGAATTTTCCAGGTGTCCAGAAACTTGAACAGCGCCGCCATGATGACCGTTGTGCAGGCGGCAGCGAGCACAACATAGCCCCAGGCCAGGATGCTTGGCTCGAGAAAGTACAGGAGTGCGATGGCCACGAGCGCGCCGTTGAACCCGAACAGTCCAGCCCGCACGTGAGAACGATCGACCTCAAGAAGGACGGCGGTCGCTGTACTCGCGGTCGTCCCAAGCAAAACCGCCCAGCCGAACAGCATCGAGTTGTAGAAAATTCCAATCAAAAAGAGAAGGCCTGCGTAACTGTTGTTCTGCAACATCACCTGCCCAATGCCGCGAAGAACCGAGTCCAGAAAGCTCAGCAGGAGTTGCGAAGAAGAAGTGCCTTCAATGACGAGCCCGGTCGAAGATATCTGCGCAGGAATGACTGCACGCGTCGCACGGCCATTGACCGATTTCATAGACATGTTCCCTGTATAGCGCGATTAACGTCTGAATGAAGCCGCACTTAGAGCGCGGTGCAAAGTTCAAGGCTTTCACCGGTGGTGCCATCAGCCTGATGTTGGAAAAGCGTGCCCTCCGATCCGGCGCCGGAGCTCTTTGTCCACCACTCAAATCCATCACCGACGTAACGCGAACCGCTACCTGACACCGCGATTTGCAGGGTGTGGCGCACGCCTTGGTACTGGATCGTGGCGGAATCGGTAGTGGGATAGGCAGCCGCAACCGTTTTTCCGCTCTCGCAACGATAGTTATGCGTAACAGACTCCAGCGGTGTCGATGGCGCAGCTTGGGTGTCCGTCCGCTCTTGCGGCGCGCAAGCGGAGATGAACAGGGTAGAAGTAAGTGTTAGGGCGATGAGCGCTTTCACGTTTGCCTCTCGGATGGGTCAGGACGCTGCGCTGGTGAACAGCGTAGCAACCCGGGTGCGTCGCGCGTTCCCGGCTGCACGCCAGCCTCTCCCTTCCGGCGTCAGGCTTCCAGTTTTGCATCCATCGTAATGGTGGTGTTGAGTAAACGCGAAATAGGGCAGCCGGCCTTCGCGGCGGTGGTCGCCTTCTCCCAGGCAGTTTGATCCGCTTTGGGAACCTTGCCCTTCACGTCGAGATGGATTTGGGTCACGGTCCAGCCTGCCTCGAGCTTCTCGAAACTCAACGTCGCCGTCGTCTCCAACTTGTCGGCCGTGAGTCCGGCGCTTCCAAGCTGCCCCGACAACGCCATCGTAAAGCAGCCAGCATGCGCGGCTGCGATCAACTCTTCCGGATTCGTCCCCTTGCCGTTTTCAAACCGCGTACTGAATGAATACTGGGTCTGCGCCAATACGCCGCTCTCGGTGGACACCGTCCCTGTGCCCTTCTTCAGATCGCCCTGCCATATCGCTGAAGCTGTTCGTTTCATGGTTTCACCTCCATTGTTGTAATGTCGAGAGATCGTGCTTGAGCAAATCCCTGATGCGAGTTTGCCCGATCGTTGGCACACAGCGTTTTATCCATGTCGAAGGAGGAAGACAATGTGGGAAGGTTCACTCATGCCGGTTCAATACCCAACCGTAAAACGTCGGCGGATATGCGTCGGCTTCTCGACTTCGTCGATCATGGCCATCGCATAGTCCTCGACCGAGATACGGCTTTCTCCCTGAACATTCGTCAGTAACTGGTCCGTACCCAAACGGAACTTACCGGTCCGTTGGCCCGGCGAAAGGTCTGTTGAAGGAGAGAGGAAGGACCATTCGAGGGTCGTTTCTTTGCGCAGCATATTCAGCGCTTCCCGCGTAGCCAGCGCACCCTGTTTGTATTCAGTCGGGAAATCCGGAAGGTCCACTGACTGGACGCCCGGTTTGACCTCCAAACTGCCTGCCCCACCCACAAACAGAAGTCGTTTCATGCCGGCTTTCTTGACGCCGTTGATGATGGCTTGTGTCCCTTTGACTTGTTGTTTGTAGATGTCCGGATTGGTCCATCCCGGATTGAAGGCGCTGATCACGACATCGTGACCCGTGACCAACCTGGCCACGTCGTTTTCGTTGTAGACATCGCCTTTCTTTGGATGAAGCTTCGCGTGTGGTGTCAGTTTGTCCGGATTCCGCGCGATAGCCGTGACCTCATGGCCACGCTGCAAAGCTTCCTGCAAGAGAACCGACCCGACAAAACCAGTTGCTCCGATCAATGCGATCTTCATGGTGCACCTCCTCTCAGATGATACAGATCTCCATGAGGCCAGCTACAGTCACCCGGATTTTGCAGAAACAATCGACTGCGGCAGTCGAATCAGCATGAACACCCAATACTTCTGTTACAACCGCAACGGTATGGTCGGCGCGAGAACGGCAGCGGGATTGTTTTTCCATACCGACTCATCCGCATCCACATACAGTTCGATTTCGTTGCCGTCAGGGTCGTGAAGATAGAGACTCTGGCTCA
>JAKDNQ010000154.1 GCA_030456405.1 Nitrospira sp. | reverse complement strand
AGCATGTGCCGCGTGGTGAAGTCGGTCACCTTCGCACAATGCACCACGCCATCGTTTAACAAAGCAAGCATT
This sequence comes from Nitrospira sp., assembly GCA_030456405.1. The sequence goes on along the minus strand of JAKDNQ010000154.1, from coordinate 5,602 downwards.
TCTTGTTCCGCTTTTAAATCCAGCTTGAGCTGTTCAGGAACGGTTTCTCCTACCTGCACAGTATTCATGCGTTGCACGTTTGGCACACCATCCAAATAGAGAATATGGCCGATGAGCTCGTCGGCGTCTTTCATCTCAGCGATGCTCCGCTCTCGCACTTTGTGATGGAGCCGTTCATAGCCCCAGTTCTCACACATCTTGGCATGGACGAAGTATTGATTGATGGCGGTGAGATCCGCTGTCAGGATCTTATTCAGGATGTTGATGACGCCCTCTTTCGCTTTCATGGCAAGTCCCTCCTTATGAAAAATGTTGGGAGCGGCTGACGCTTAATGGCGCTCACTGACAACGAGAGCGTGTCAGCCGGCAGGCATATTGTCGGCTCCCTGTCGGCAATCTGTCAAGGTGTTTTTACGTAGATAATGAAAACAGTTCTCAGCTTCAGAGATTTGTCTCGCCCCCAGTTACTTGCAGGGATAGGAGTGAAACGTTCTGAGCGGATGAAAGGAAGATTCAGCCGGCTTCCTTGTAGCCGCATTCTTCGCTGCGGCATTGGATGCTGCGGCCGACTAGTTTACTGATTTTTTCAATCAGAAACGGGGCGCTGCAGGTCGGGCAGGTTTTGTTGATCGGACGATCCCACAAGGCATATTCGCAGGATGGATACTTACTGCAAGCAAAGAACGACCGTCCTTTTCTCGTGCGCTTCTGGACAAGGTCGCCGCCACAATCCGGCTGGGGACACTTGACCCCCAATGAGAGCGCCTTGGTGGTTTTGCACTCAGGATAGGCGGAGCAGGCGATGAACTTTCCAAACCGCCCAGTCTTCACGACCATTGGGCTGCTGCATTTCTCGCACTTCTCATCCGTGGTCAATTCAATCTTCGGAACTATTTTAATGGTGCCATCTTCAAGCTTCTCAAAATTCTGAGTGTTCTTGCAGGGCGGCTTATCCTTGTATGCGGGACAGGCAAGAAATTTACCGTTACGCCCCCATTTGATTTCCATCATTCGGCCGCATTTCTCGCAGGGAATATCCGTTGGCGGTTCCACTGTATCCTTGGGCCCGGGAATCGTCTTCGCCTTCTCCAGATCCGTCGTAAACGTCCCATAAAATTCGCGCACCGCGGTGACCCACGGCTTATTGCCTTCCTCGACTTCGTCCAACTCCTCCTCCATATGCGAAGTGAAGTCGACGTTGATGAGATCCGGAAATCCCTTCATCAGGAAATCGTTCACGGTACGTCCTGTTTCTGTTGGAGCGAAGCGCCCGTCTGCTTTTTCTGCGTATTTGCGATCCTGAATCGTCGAAATGATACTCGCATAGGTGGAAGGACGTCCGATGCCTTTCTCCTCCAATTCCTTGATCAACAAGGCTTCGTTGTATCGAGGCGGCGGCTGGGTGAAGTGTTGTTTCGAAAGCACGCCGGGAACTGTCTGTCCCTCCTGGAAGACGAGCTGCAGCCGTTCGCCCTCGCTGAGCAACGGCAGCTGACGCTCGGCTTCGTCCTCGACCTCCTGTTCGCCCTTTTGCTTCTGCGCGAAAAGTTCCTTGTCAATCCCCTCCATGTAGACGATCGTATGACCAGGAAACTTCACCACGGTGCCGGTTGAGCGGAACAGAAATTTTTCACTCGTCTTGACGGGGCTCGACTCTACCCGAGTCACATCGAGGACCGCAGGGACCATCTGTGAGGCGATAAATCGGTTCCAAATCAACTGATACAGTTTATGGACATCAGGCTCCAGGTACTGTCTGATCGACTCAGGGTCACGCGCCGCCGCTGTGGGGCGAATCGCTTCATGCGCTTCTTGCGCCGCTTTCTGGGTTTTATACACATTCGGCGTCGCGGGCAAATACTCTATGCCAAACCGCTCCTGAATCACCTGGCGCGCTTCCGCCATCGCCTCGTTCGAAATGCGCGGGGAATCGGTCCTCATGTAGGTAATGAGACCCGTCTGACCTTCCGCTCCGATTTCGATCCCTTCGTACAGCTTTTGCGCCAGAGTCATCGTTTTCTTCGATGAGAAATGCAGCTTGCGCGCGGCTTCCTGTTGGAGCCGGCTGGTGATGAAGGGCGCGACAGGGTTCCGTTTTTTCTCTTTTCGTTCAATCGAGTCGACGACAAACTCTTTCCCCTGAATAGCCGAGACGATGCGCTGCGCATCGGCCTCTGTCGCAAGCGCGGCGTCCTGCCCATTAATACTGTGGAGTTTGGCTTCGAATGGAGGAGGGTTGTTCCCGGACAACGTCACCGCGATCGACCAGTACTCTTCCGCGCGAAACGCCTCACGTTCCTGCTCACGTTCGCAGATCAGTCGCATCGCTACGGATTGCACCCGGCCCATACTGAGTCCTCGACGCACCTTGGTCCAGAGCAATTGGCTGCCTTGATATCCGACAATTCGGTCAAGCACGCGGCGAGCCTGTTGCGCATTCACCAGCTTCATATCGACCTGACCAGGCGACTGCAGTGCGCGCTTGATGGCCGATTCCGTGATTTCGTTAAAGAGCACCCGGAACACCTTACCCTCGGACTTTTTCTTGGACTTGGATTTCGATTTGCCTATCAGTTCCTGCTCGAGGTGCCACGCGATGGCTTCGCCTTCCCGGTCAGGGTCCGGCGCAAGAAACACCTTGTCCACTTCTTCCGCCTTTTTCTTAATCTCCGCCAAGACCTTCGATTTTCCTTTGATCGTCACATATTGCGGTTCGAAATCGTGCTCAAGGTCAACACCCAGCTTGCTGGTGGGAAGATCCTTGATATGGCCGACCGAAGCCATGACGGTATAGCCACGCCCCAAATACTTGGTGATGGTCCGAGCTTTCGTCGGAGACTCGACAATAATGAGTGCTTTGGCCACAAATACTCCGGTTCGTTACGAGAATAGCCCTCTCATCCGTACCAAATAATACAATGCAGTGCAACTGTTCGTCGATTATGTCCGCAGATACCGCTGTCCCGGAAGCGGCTTGACTCGCTGTCGAAGCTCCAGGGACAAGAGCGACGCCATCACGATGGATGCCGATAACCCAGTGGCGACAATCACATCGTCCACTGTGAGCGGGTCATACGACAAAATATCATACACCAGCTGTTCCTCTTTGCCCAAATAATCGCCAGAGACTTTCTTCTCACGAGAAGGCTGTACGCGTACTCGCACTGTCGGCTCCAACTGCGGCAACAACGCATCGATGACATCCTGTGCGCGTTCGATCAACGCCGCCCCCTCTTTGAGCAACGCATTCGTCCCGCGACTGGTCTCTTGTTTCACAAAGCCAGGAACGGCGAACACCTCTCGGCCTTGCTCAGCGGCCAATCTTGCGGTAATCAACGATCCGCTGCCGACCGCCGCCTCTGTCACAATCACGCCCAGCGACAACCCGCTGATGATGCGATTCCGTCGAGGAAAGTGATGGCTGTGAGGCGGCGCGCCCATCGGCGCCTCGGATATGATCGCTCCCCGCTCTTCAATCTGCCGGCGTAACCGCTCATGTTCAGGCGGATAGGTCCGATCGATCCCGCAGCCCAGCACCGCAATGGTGCGCCCTTCCACCGCCAGTGCGCCTCGATGGGCCGCCGCATCAATTCCGCGCGCCAACCCACTCACCACCGCTATACCAGCCGCAGCCAAATCGTGGCCCAGCTCTTCGGTTATCGCACGTCCGGCTGCCGTCGCGCGCCTGGCGCCCACGATGGCCACTGCTAACTCATCCTGTTCAGTCAATGTGCCCGTGATGTACAGAAGCGGCGGAGGATCCGCGATCATCTTCAGCCGCGCTGGATACTGAGACTCCAACAAGCTTCGAACTTCAATGCGCTCTCGCTCAATAGCCTTGATCTCACGCTCAATGCTCTTGTTGGTGGAATGATCGGGCCCACGCCGTACTGCATTTGCCAATAGAGGGCTACATCCACTTTGAATCAATTCATCTCGGGACGCACGGAGGACAGCATCGGGAGAGCCCCAGGCGCGGACTAATCGAACTATCGTCAGGTCTCCCACTCCATCGATCGCCCGCAAGCGGAGCCAAGACTCTAGCATCGGTCTTGTCATGGGCTAAACAGAAACCGTACCTGGATCCTTGGCAGTGGATTCCACGCCCGCATTCTGGTCACAAGAAGATGACAAGAGGCTTGCCACACGAGAGTCACAATCTTTAGAGAACTGCGAGATCGTACTGCTCCAGGTGCAAATGTTCGTCCGGCATCACGATGATTTTCGCGGCACACTCGCGTTCCACAGCCTCAAGCCCCTGCCGCTCTTCATCCTGCAATAACCCGACGACCGAAGGGTGGGCGCCGATGACGATCCGCTGAGGTTCAGGGCTGCTGCCGATCCGGCGGACATCGCGGAATATTTCATAGGCTACTGTGGTCGGAGACTTCGTATAGCCTCGTCCTTCACAATAGTGACAGGGCTCAGAGAGAGAGCGCAAAAGGTCCTCTCTTACCCGTTCACGAGAGATTTCGATCAATCCCAAGTCGGAGATGCGAGACACTCTGGTCCGCGCCTTGTCAGCCGACATCGCATCGAGCAACGCATGGTACACTTTGTCACGATTCTTCTCCCTTTCCATGTCGATAAAGTCGACGATAATGATCCCGCCGATCCCGCGCAACTTCATCTGATAGGCCACTTCTTTCGCCGCCTCCAGATTATTCCGGAGAATGGTCTCCTCCTGATCGCGCTTCCCCACGAACCGTCCGGTGTTGACGTCGATAACGGTCATGGCTTCCGTATGATCGATGACAAGATGCCCGCCTGACTTGAGCCAGACCTTGCGGCTGAGAGCCCGCGCCATCTCCTGCTCGACGCCAAGATGATCGAAGAGACGTTCATCTTTGTCGTACAAATGAATGCGTGACGTTTGTTCCGGCGAGAATCGCTGCACGAAGTCGCGGACCGCCTGATATTCCTCACGCGAATCGATCCATAACCGATCGACTTTCTTCCCGAAGAGATCTCGCACAACACGGAAACTCAAACTGAGGTCGGCATGGAGCAATGCCGGCGCGCCTTTCTGCTCACGTTTCGCCAGGATGTCCTGCCAGAGCACATGCAAAAAGTCGACATCGGAACGCAACTCGTCTTCTTTGACCCCTTCACTGACTGTGCGGACAATGTATCCGCAGCCTGGTTGCCGCACGCGCTTCATAATGTCCTTGAGTCGAGCCCGCTCCTCATCTCGGGCGATCCGGCGAGAGACACCGATATGTTCCACATTAGGCATAAACACAAGATACCGGCCTGGGAGCGACACATAGGTTGTCACCCGCGAGCCTTTTGTGCCGATCGGCCCCTTGGAAATTTGCACCATCAGCTCTTGCCCTTCGCTCAGCAACTGTTCGATCGGCCTGGAGCTTTGGCGCCGAGGCCCCAGCATATCCCCGTCTTTGTCGGAATCCTTGTCTTCCTCATCCGCATCGACGAGTGTGTCTCCCGGTTCGGAGTCCAAGGACAAATCCGACACATGCATGAACGCCGCCTTCGCGAGACCGATATCTACAAATGCCGCCTGCATGCCTGGCAGCACTTTCGCAACTTTTCCTTTATAAATGTTTCCGACGAAGTCCTTGTGTTTCGCCCGGTCCCCGAA
>JAKDNQ010000153.1 GCA_030456405.1 Nitrospira sp. | reverse complement strand
GGGCGTGTCGTCCTCGACGGCATCTTCTTCGACACCGACAAGGCGACGATCAAGGTGGAGTCGAAGCCCGCGCTCGATGCGATCGCGACGTTTCTCGCCGACAATGCGGCGCTGAAGGCCTACATCGTCGGACACACCGATGGCACCGGAGAATTCGGGCACAACATGCAGTTGTCCAAGGACCGTGCCGCAGCCGTTGTCGCGGCGCTTGTCAACGACTACAAGATCGCGCCGGAGCGGCTTGCCGCGCATGGAGTCGGACCCCTCTCTCCTGCCCGCGCAAACAAGAGCGACGACGGGCGGACGCGAAACCGCCGTGTCGAGTTGGTGGAACGGTAACTTGCGGAGACTGAGGCCCTGAGGGGATCAATGGCGGCCCAGGCTACGGCGACATATTTGACCCGCATCGTCTCCTGTGATTCTCTGAGGAGAAGGCTGCCTGAGTAGAATGGGACCGAGTCGGGTGACGAAGGGCCTGTATATACCGGCAAGATGGGAGGTGGATGATGACGTATTGGGTGCGGAACAATTGTACAGGGTTATTTCTGGTAGTCGTTGCCTTGTGGCCTGCGGTTGTCGGTGCGGCAGATGGGTCTGCGATGATGCTCTACAACGTCAAGGAAGGGCAGATCACGTACCAACTCTCCGGACGGCAGACCGGCACGGAGACGTTCTACTTCACGGAGTACGGCAATAAGACGAGACGTGAAACTCATACCAAGCTGGAGATAGCAGGGATCGCGCAACAGAACGATACGATCATCCTGACGGACGGTCCCTGGATTTATACGCTCGATCCTGCCAAGAACGAGGCGACCAAGCGGAAGAATCCGATGTTTGCGTCCCGTGCTGAACAAGGCGATCTTGATCGGATCAAGTCCGGTACAGATTTCATGAAGGCCATGGGAGGGACGGTGACAGGCAAGGACAAGGCGCTCGGCCTGACCTGCGAGATTTGGGAAATGAAGCAGTTCATGGCCACGACCTGTGTCACCCCCGACTGGTTGGCGTTGTGGACGAAAGCCGGGATGCCGGGCATGGAGGTTCGGCAGACCGCTACGGCCATCAAGATCGGGCCGGTTCCGGCCGGGATCACCTCGCTGGATGCCGGCACACGGGTGGTCGAAGGAACCGATCCGATGCAGGCACTCCGAGAGCTTCGGCAGCAAGGGTCCGGCCGGACGTCGACGCGGAAGAAGAAAGGCAAGCCCTTGACGCAGGAAGAGATGAGGGAGGCGGAACAGATGCGGGAGCAGTTTCAGGGGAAAGACTCCAGCCAGATGATGGAGTCGATGAAGCAGCTGCAGGAACAATTCAAACCAAAGAACGATTCACCGACTCAGTAGCACAAAGCGGGGGATCGTTTCACGATGAGGGGAGGGGCGTCTATGAATCGGTATATGGTCCTGTGTAGCCTGATCGGGCTGGGAGTGTTGTCTGTGTCGATATCCGGCTGTTCCGATAAGTACGTGGATCAACTTATGGATCGAACCTCCCGGAGCGCCGAGCGGCAGGTCGAACAGCGCATCAACCAGCGGATCGGCCAAGGAATCAACAAGTCCATCAATAAGGCGGAAGACTCCGTTGTCTGCGCGGCTACCGATTCGGAGTGCTTGAACAAAGCCAAAGAGGCGGGGAAGAAAGTCGTGTTCGCTGGATCGGAGGACTCGCCCGATGTTATGAAGTGCGCCGCAGCCGACAAGGCCTGTTTGGATGAAGCCAAGCAATCGGGCAAGAAGGTGAAGATTGTCGATGACGGCATCCTTCGGTGCAAGGCCACGGATGCCGGGTGTCTCCGTCGAGCGCAGGCATCTGGACAACCCGTGGAGATCATCGACTGATGCCGAGTCAGGCCCACCCCTGAGATGGGGTCGCGAAAACAACGAGCGCACAACAATGGGCGAGAACAATGACATCGTTGCGACGCGCGAAGGGGCGAACACGAAGGCGCTGTACTGCGAGACGCAGGATTTCATGAGCAAGAGCATCCCGGCGCAGATGAAGCAGGATAGCCGCAAAGTGATGGAGTACGGCAAGCGCATCAACGACATCCAGAAACAGCTGCCCGATTACGAAGCCGCGTTTGCGTTTCTGCGCAAGCAGCCGATGGAGTTCTACAAGACCGCCAAGGGCAAGGCTCTGGACCAGGCCTCGAAGAAGCTGGATACTTCCTGCCCCAAGCCCTGACAAGCCCACGCCGCAGGCGAGAGGAACAATGGCCGGCGTAGGATGCGCTGAGGGGCGACGCGCATCGCTCGAGTTGCTGTCCCCGGACACGCTGAGCCATCCCATGGGTCGGAACAAGTGGGACGGGAGTCTGTGTTTAAAGGCCTCGTCCGCGCGCCGTTACAGGTTCCACTCTTCTCTCTGCTCTTTGGCGGCGGCATGGTCATGTGAAGAGTCAAGGAGGAATCGCCCGGCATGCATGATGGATCGATGGTTTCGTAAACAGGAGTCGCGATGAAGGATATGGCGAGAGTGGAGGAGATTGTCCCCGACCTGTATGCAATTTCGATCTATGTTCCTGAATTCAACCTCCGGTTCAACCACTTCCTGATCAAAGACCAGGAGCCGCTATTGTTTCACACCGGCATGAAACAGATGTTCCCGCTTGTGCGTGATGCGGTCGCGCGTGTCATTGACCCGTCGACGCTTCGTTGGATCTCGTTCAGCCATTTCGAAGCCGACGAATGTGGAGCGCTGAACGAATGGTTGAGCGTGGCGCCACGCGCTGAGCCGCTGTGCGGGCTGGTCGGAGCCCTTGTCAGCGTGAACGACTTTTCTATTCGTCCGGCGCTGGTGCTCGCGCACGATGAGGTACTCAAAACTGGGAAGTATCGTTTTCGATTCCGCCAGACACCGCATGTGCCGCATAACTGGGAAGCACACCTGCTGTTCGAAGAAGTCACGCACACGTTGTTGTGCTCGGATCTATTCACCCATGAAGGAGACGTTGAGGCGTTCACCGAATCGGACATCGTCGATCGCGCAAGGCGGGAATTGATCAAGAGTCAGCAAGGCCCGTTCGCGAACACCTATCCCTATACGCCGCTGACCGAACCGATCCTGCACGGCTTGGCCGATCTTCTACCGGCACGATGGGCGCTCATGCAGGGATCTTCATTCGTGGGAAACGGCGAACGGGCATTGCGTGACTTGGCGGCCACCCTGCGGGAGATTCTTGGACCCGAGAGCCCATAGAAGTTTTCCTCAATGAGGAGCTGAGCGAAACACGCCACAAGCGATATAGGCCGTTATAATCGGATATCAGCATCGCTCCGTTTTTTACAAAGGAGGTCGTTCATGTCAGATACAGTGAAAGCCATCCCAGAAGGCTATGAAGGCGCGACGCCCTATCTGGTCATTAAAGGCGCCACCGGTGCCCTAGAGTTTTATAAGAAGGCCTTCGGAGCGACGGAGATCATGCGCATCCCGGCTCCCGGAGGAACGGTCGGACACGCGGAAATCAAGATCGGCAAGGCGATCATCATGCTGGCCGACGAGTTCCCTGAGATGAATTGCAAGAGCCCGCAGGCTTACGGAGGGTCACCGGTGAGCATGATGATTTATGTCCCGGACGTTGATCAATTCATCAAGCGAGCCATCGATGCCGGTGCGAAGCTGGCCAGACCGGTCGAAAACAAATTTTACGGCGACCGCGCCGGTAGTCTCGAAGATCCCTTCGGGCACCAATGGCACTTCGCGACGCATGTGGAAGACGTGCCGCCCGATGAGATGGCGAAACGTGCCGAGGCTTTCATGAAACAGCAGGGCAGTGCGTAAACTTTGCTCACGCGGCTCTGGAACGAGCCAGCCGTCGGAACTGGCGCGGCGCGCGGGCCGTCCAGGCAGTGCGCGGGCTGCGGGAGCGGCATCGTGGCCTGTTATCGCATAGTCGGCTTGAACGGCGCGCTGACCGGCTACGTCGGCGGTTTGGCGAAGAAGCGCGCGCTCCTGGTGTTGGAGCGGCGGCGTAGAGGCTATGTGTGCAACCAGGACCAACCGCATAGAGGCTTGGTCGTGGCCGATGGCGCACTTGATCATCCTGCCGTCGTGCCTATAGGTCTCCCCATATCGAAGACGATCTCTTTCGAGATCAGTCCGTCACGCATCTCGAAGATGTGGACCAGACGCATTTCAATCTTCTGACCGGCGGCAAAGTGCTGCCAGCAACCATCGCGCACCACCTCGAAGGTCACGAGGCTATCGTCCACCACTCGATCTTCAGTGGCGAATCGTTGGAGGAATTGAAATTTCACGTTCCGCATCGTAGCCCAAAGCTCACGATAAAACTTGGCTACGGCCCCCTTGCCAGAAAAAGACCGATTCATGCCATTGAGAGCGGCCGCTTCAAAGATGATGTCATCTGTATACAGCTCAAGCGCTGCTTCGACATCATTCACTGCTTCGCTATGAAAATGACCATCGACACACGCCAAGTTCTGGGCTATCCGATTGTTGTCCATATCCTTCTCCTCTCAGGTTTCCGTCATACACACTAAGCGGCCGAACGTTCGCGATAACCGGCAAGCAACCACGCCGCCGAAGAGCTACAGAAAACGCCAAGAGATAAGCCGGCGTGGTTGCTTTTGTCCTGTTGGTTGCGTGGTTAGCCCGTGCCGCTGCGAGTTCCCTTCACGCCGCCGAAGGCAGCAAAGCAGCCGTTCTTGTGCAGTATCTCGACATCCCGGAAGCCGACCTCCCGCAGCAACTCGACTTGGTACCCCACCGACCGAGGAGTATCTTCCTGTTCAATGTAGGCGAACACTTTCTCCCGGTACTCCGGTCCACTCAACTGCTCCAGATACGTTCCATACCGCTCCCACATCACTGCCTGTACCTTCTGGTTTGAATGCGTCACGAGATCTGAAATCCATATCGAGCCGCCTGGCCGAAGCGCCGCGTGACACTTCCTGAAGACGCTTCTCCAGTCATCATCCTCGCGCAAGTGATGAAACACAGCCGCTGCAACAATGATGTCGAATTTGGACTCGCCGAGGTCGAGATCCCGAATGTCGGCTTGCATGGCCTGCACCAGGCCGGTTGTCGCGGGCTGAACCCTCTGCACAGCACGCTCCAGCATTGGCTGAGACAGATCAACGAGCATGACGTTGAGGGCTGGAATGTGCTGCAAAAGCTTCAGACAGTAGTTCCCCGCGCCGCATCCGATGTCGAGTAGATCCGATGCAAACGGATTCATGGCAATCGCAACGCCTGCGATCAGCTCTAGCATTAGCGGTGCGTCCATGGTCGCTGTCTGTCCGGTCTCAAGATTCGAGAAGCGTTCGACATCTCGATCGAAGCGCTCCCGGATTTGATCAACTGTTGATTTCATTCCCCCTGTCCTCAAATACTCAATTAGGGTTGCCATCCGCCGGCTACCCGAAGCGGGCTAATGCCTCGACGTGTCGCCTTGGCTTTCAATTCCCCGGCTCACTCTAAACACATGTCCATCTGGATGGCGGACATGCATCTCTCGAACATTCCACGGCATGTCTGTAGGAGGCCAAGTCACCTCAATCCCTTGGTCAAGGCAACGTTGATGAAGCGCGTCAACGTCATCTACCCACACCGAGATCCATACGCTTTTTTCAGCGGCCTCGTTAGAGTCCGGGCCGAATGTCGCCGGATAGCCACTGAATCCCCGACCGCCTTGCCCGTTCTGGCAAAGAAAAATC
>JAKDNQ010000038.1 GCA_030456405.1 Nitrospira sp. | reverse complement strand
TCTGATGACGCAACGACGCGGGCTTCGGTAAGAATTTCAGATGGCTTGACAGGGCGGGCCCGCAAAGAGCCCTGACAAACTTCTGTCGATCGCGCAGCAATCTTCGATCTAGCAAGGGGCGTGGGGGACGGCCTACTAACAACCCGAAGTCTCTTTCAAACTTCAGACGGATGATTTCATTGCTTGCGTCAGGTGACACGAACCATGATCCATCGGAATCTGCTGGGCCAAGACAGACACCTTCCTCCCCTGCGTGAGGTTCAATAAGCTATCAACCGAGAGGACTACCCTTGCAAATTCCCGGCTGAAACGTTATTGGAAACTGATAATCGTCTTAGTTAGGGGGCATCAAGAGGTTTGTCGGCGATTATATGGCGCTCTTTAGACGAATAGTCGAAAACCGAGCCGATTAACAGCTACATATGGACACGCTATCTTCTGAGCGACGAAGCTGGAACATGAGCCGGATCAAGTGCTCCAACACAGGTCCAGAGCGAATAGTTCGTTCGATCCTGCACCGGATGGGTTACCGTTTCAGTCTCAAGCGGAAGGACTTGCCTGGAAAACCAGATATTACCCTGCCGAAACATAAGACTATTGTTTTCGTGCACGGCTGTTTCTGGCACCGACATAAGGGGTGCAAGGATGCCACGCTGCCTAAGACCAGACGGAAATTTTGGCGAACTAAACTTGAAGGGAACGCCGCCCGCGACAGCGCTAATCAATATGCCCTTCGCCGACTCAAGTGGCGCGTTATCATTGTATGGGAATGCGAAACGAAGACACCGGGAAAATTCTCGATCCGCCTCCGGAACTTTCTGATATCTGGTAGTCCGCGTCAACTCACCTGATTTTTTTCATGTCATCCAGTATCCGCTCGGCTATTGTCTCTACAACTGGGATCGGAACAGAATTCCCGAACTGCCGGTAGGCACGGGGATCTACCGAGCTAGGAATGAACTCTTCCGGAAATCCTTGAAGCCTTGCGCATTCCCTGGGAGTCAACTTCCTCGGATTCCCCTTAGACTGTGGGATAAGACACTCCTTCCCATCTTTATAATAACGAGCTACAAGAGTTTTGGCTGGCTTAGTTGTGTCTGCAAGATACGCTGTGAAACCGGTCCCACGCTTTATGTTTTTTCTGGTGCGCCGCTTGTGCCCGTCCCACAATCGATCAGAGATCGTATAACGCTGGTCGGGAGACGGTTCCAGAATTGAACTGAGAGGAATCGCTGGGCCATTGATGGACGGGAAGGAGAATTTTATATCAGAATCACGGTAGCAGACCATGTAGCATCGCTGCCGGCTCTGCGGCACAAGCGAAGAGGCGTCGATAACATCTGACGAAAAAGAGTACCCAAGATCATCCTCTATGACCTTCTTGATTTTCTCGAAGGTACGGCCTTTATTATGCCACAGTAAATTTTTAACGTTCTCCAGGATGAGAACTTTTGGCTTTTTGATCTTCACAATGCGTGCGACGTCGAAGAATAGGGTTCCCTGAATAGAACAGCTAAACCCATCCCTCTGGCCTAACGCCCTGCGTGAAGACACCCCTGCCAGGCTGAATGGTTGGCAGGGAAACCCTGCGGTCAAAACGTCATGATCAGGAATCAGGCCGGAAGTTTCTACGTCCGAAACCTTTCTACCTGTGAAGTTACGGATATCTCCGAACGGAAATTCTCCGAAATTATTGTAGTAGGTTTCTCGTGCATGCTTGTCCCGTTCACTGGAAAACAGACATTTCCCTCCAAGGTGTTGAAGAGCTATCCGAAAACCGCCAATTCCCGCAAAAAGGTCAATAAAGGTAAACCGCGGATTCGCCACAGGAGGGAACGGCAGCGTCCTGAAATCTATGACATAAGGCACCTTTAGCTTGGTTGGGCCTAGGCCTTCAGGCGCCTCAGTATCAGCACGAATCGACAGCATAGTTCTCCATCGTTCCCTGACACTACTTTCTAATACCAGGGGAGGTCTATCCATACTCTGAAGCCAATGAGTCACGATCGCCAGCAGTTCGTTTTTGCCAAGGCCCTCCAGTTGATATTCAAGCTCTCGGCTAACGAGACACTTACAAGCATCCCGATAGAAAATACTTCTCGCGAATTTTGGCCTGCCATTTCCTAGATTCAAACTTACTCCGTGCCGAGCAGTCTTTGAATCTAGACCAGGAATCAGAAGTCTCCCCACGACCCGCGAATCATGATCCTTCTTTACATCTGACTTCACCCGTCCCCCCTGTTCTACGTCCTCAGTCTTGCTAAAACCTTGTTCCCTGGTGCTGATTCTCCATTCTTTCATGGCACGCACAGCCTTAACTCCCCACCATGAAGTTGTTGCCACATTAGATGCAATTTAGCCATCTGTCCAGCCGTATAAAGCAGGAATGCCTTTCTTTTTCAGATAGATTTGTTGCTTGCCATCTTGCTCAGATTCCAGAGTCAATTGTTGCATCGCCCGCGAGAAATTTCTAACCATGGAGACGTTAAACGCGGGAATCTTATTCGTCAAAAACACCGGCGGTTCGGGCTTTCTCAATCATGGCCGCTCCCCATTTGGCCTGCTTTTTTGATGGGGACTGGCTCCAGCCCTCAGCAGCATAGCCAGCCAGTGTGTGCGCAATTCCCCGTTCCAATTTCTCAAGTCGGCCAGGTCCTCTTCCCCATGTTTCAATTTTTAGCCACTGAGTATCTGTCAGCTCCCGACATCGCGCAATGTTATTGTGGTCATTCGTAGTTAGTAACTCGCTTATCCCAGCGCTTGCCCCTCTTCCCTCAGACTCGTTCCGGTCTACCGCGGGAATCAGTTCACGATCAAGATCTCCCGGTACAGCCCATCCCAGGGAACGGATGTACTCCCAGCATGGTGTAGTCTTGAACGACTCCTCAATGTGACGCCCCTCGCGCTGACCGACATGTGGGAGATTCCTGAAGACGACCGGAGCCCAGGCTTCGGCTGTTTGCTCGAGAGCAACTGATAGCTTCTGATCCCGCCAGATACGGTCCAGGTCAATCCTGCGAGCTGTCCGCTCTGCCAGGAGAGCAGCCGTATATGCAGTGACGTTCACTCGGTAAGCCGTAATGGATTCATCATGACGCACAATACGCTGAACAGTCTGATACAGAATTCCCTTGGCTACATACCGATGGAATTGTTCAACTGTGAGATCCCAGCCTTCTGCGGGCTTTTCCAGGTGATTCATAAAGTAGACAAAGTTCTTCTGTGCGCCACGACTCACCACATACGGCAATCCAAGCCAGACATTCTCAAACTTGGCAAGGTCTTCCTTGGTAAAGCGTTTTTCTGGAGGAAAGCGTGTTTCAAAGTCGCGTCGTCTAGCAGGGGTGGTTCCTTCTCGTGCCTTCGCGGTCTGATAGCTGCCACGTGTCCGTTCATAGAACCACAGGGTCCTTTGGTCAGGTGTCCACGCCCATCGGGAAACCCGTTCCATCCTGATGTGAAACGGATGATTGGCACTCAAGTCTGATTCGGTAACCTTGTTCTGGGTATTCGAATATTTGGAGATGAGAGGAACCACTTCATTAAACCGAGAGGGCTGCACCACGGTGATTTTCCCCTGCACAAACACTCGGGAAAGATCGGCCTTGAAGTCCTTCATGGCCCTGTGTATTGAAGCAGTGGTCTGGCCGCCATTTACAATCTGCATGCCCTTCAGACCGATGATTCCGGTCGAGCCGTCCGTCAGCTGCCCCACTACCACTTCTTCCGCTACCACAGTGATTCCATTGTTGTAAGCCATGAAATCCGCCGGTCTGTCCTTGAGAGTCTCCAGAATTCCCTTATTAACCTTGCCGCGCGCCTGGAGGTACGAGCGGACGTTCAATTCAAGAAGACGCGATCCATGTTCGTCATATAATCCGGCCAAGAGTTGTCCCGGCAAGACAGTCACCCAAGTAGGGAAACTTCCTGGGTCGGCATCCAGCTTCACTGCCGGCAGCCCACCCAGCGATAAAGGTTTCAGGTCGATGTCTAGCGCTTCGTAGCTGATCCCGCTTTCGCGCACCCTTCTGAACCTCTCTATGTCCCAGACTTCATAGCTCGCTGCCAGACCGTGTATCTCCGGCTTACGTTCCTTCTCTCGGCGTTGTGCAAGAAACGCGTTGGTCAGCAGAAGCATGTTCACACGATCTAACCTGTCGCGCAGGCTGTGAATCCTTTCCGACATGGCAAAAGCATCCAGGCCTGGTTCAAGGCGATCATGATGACCGGTCAACGCGCGTCCAAGGAACCGTTCAAGTTTGTTGAACTCTGTTGCCACCTGGGTGGCATTGATGGTCTGCAGATCATCGCACGGTCCGTAATACCAAGTGATAACGAGGTCCAGTCTGGAATCCTCTTCGGGAACACCGTAGCCGCTGACCTTGAATGACCCCGCTCCCTGGCCACCCTCGAAATGGCACACCACGGGTGCTTCAAGTGCGCCAGATGCTTCCAGTTCCTCTGTGATTATCTCGGTGAACGTAATCTCACGAAAGGCTGTGCTTGAGGGATCACGATCCGGATTGGCACGGTCCGTGATCTCATTTTCAATCTCCTGGAGAAAACCGGAGAGGTCAGCATTGTCCGGCATCATAATTACCTAATAAGGAGTATATTCAAGAGCTCGCTCTCTTCGATGCCGAATCCTGCGCACGCCGCAAGATTAACCGAGTAGCCAACATCGCGAATTCCCGGAGATAAATCCGATTCCAAGATTCGAGGGAATCCGTCGCCCACTCTATAATAGGAACGCCGCCGTTCCGTAAATCCGTAAGCTGCATAGGGCGAGAAGTCGGGCTCTACATAGCCGGCGGCAAGTAGACGGTCATCAAAGACCGTAAGTGCATCAGGCGACCCACGGAGTAACGATCTCACGGATGTGATCAGGGATGCCAAGTTGCGCCCGCTGCCTTCACGGAAATCGTAGGCTATGTGACAAAGACCGAGGAAGTCTAGACCTGTATCATCGACCTGCCGGAGGTTGGAAACGCGAAAAACGTCGGCGTCATTCGCCGTGACTGTTTTGACTTCGATCGCTATTTTGCCGAAAAGAAAATCCTGATTTGACCCCAGCGGCCCCTGCCAGGCGTTTACTACAAGCATGGGTGGAATGCCGCAGTTGAGGCATCGCTCAAGAAATTCGATCTCGCCGAAGAGCCCGACGCATTCCTCGTACGAAAGCCAATCGCCTGTTCGCTTCAAGAAGAAAGTCTTCCAGTGCTGAAGCCGCCGCTGAAGAATTCGTGCAGACTCGTCTGAGGATTTGCAGAAAATAATCCGTTCCAGAAGATCCTCACAGAGGATCCTGAACAGGTCCTTGGGCAGCGAGGCGAGAGTCTCCTCAACATGAATGAACACCGTACCCTTTTGCCTGTCCCGTTCAGTCTCAACCAGGTAGCCTCGTGTCCGGTCGGTCAGATCCAGTCCCTGCAACGCCTCTATTCCGAACTCAATCGAGACACGGCGAACCCTGCTAGGAACAGCGATACCCGCATACACCGGAAATGGAACGTCGAGCGATAGGCGTCTTCGATAGTAACCCGAGATATCGGCAGCTTCAGCCGATGCAGCCTCCCATGCCATAGTGAGTGATTCAGAAACCTGCTTCATCGTCCCCGCGTTGGGTAAAGACATTGTTCACCCGGTAAATAATCTTCCGCGCTGTGGGGCTCTCTGGAAAACTTAGCGCGAGACCGATGACTGCCTTAGAAAAACCTGAGATTCCAGCATATGCAGGATCCAGCGGATACAGGAGAACCAGGCCGCGGGTGTTCGGACGAATCTGCCTGACTTCTCGTCGTCCCGGGATGGTCGGTGGCATCTCCTGCGGCAGACGGTCCTGCTTCTTCTCCCACTTTCTGATTGTAAGCTGGAGGGCAGCGTCCTTTTGTTCTTCAGTCAGATCCATAAGCTCATCCGCTGGACTGACAAGCTGACGGATCTCGTACCTGTCCAGCCCCTGCTCTGTCGGGAATGGTGCCCGTTTGATCAACCCTGTTTCCAGACCAGACATTCGAGCAGGATCGCCAACTCCTGACGAGCAGAGACGTACTGACCAAGACACAAGCTCGCCCTGCGCCAGCTGCGCCCTGATATATTGGATAAGAATGGCTGTATTAACCCGACGGTTATTCTCGTGAGTCGAGTACACACTCAGTAGATCAATAACCTCCTGCGCAGAAAGTTTGTGCCAGTCGTAGCCGCCGGCTCGATTTCCCCTCTCCGGCTTACCTCTAGCATGCAGCCAGTTTTCAACGGTCTGATAGTTTCTCTCGAGCCAGGGTTGAGCTCGATCAAATATAATGGTCTCGCTAATATCGCCGGAAAATGACAGCTCCAGTTCCGTTCCATTCCGCATTTTCACCGCAGAAGTGACCAACAGAACAGGATGGGAACGGACTTTCAAACCGTAATCTATGGGTCTCCCCCCGACATCAACCATGTAATCAAATTCCTGCTGCAACTCCTCACTCGCTGCTGCGATATGGGTGAACCATTCCGTAAGTTCGTGTGTTGTATACAAACGACAGAGATCCTGATATCCCGTCCGGTAACCAAACCAGCGCCCCATCTGCATGAGAGTGTCATACATGCGGGAGGACCGGAGGAAATAGCTGACGCTCAAACCTTCCAACGTCAATCCTCGAGAAAGCTTGTCTCCCCCGACAGCAATTACATTCATTCCTGTACCTCGGTGCTCCTCATAATCGAGAACATCACGCGCGGATCCGTTGATCGTTTTGACATGAATTGACGCCGCAACGGAATGGAGTAACTGTGCCACTATCTCCCAGTTCGGCAACCCTCCCGGCGGATGCTCACGGATAAGTTGACGACATCTGGTGTTGGTTGGAACGTAGTCATCTTTCCAAAGGGAACGGAACTCATCCCTGATTGTAGGACTTCGGTCCCCATCGCCATTCTGCAGACGCTGCTGTATTGTTTTGAGTGCCACCTGTACCTGTTCACTTACAAGTTTCTGGACAGCAGTGTAGCGAGCCACATGAACGAGCATCGAGTTGTGATGGGGACTCTCGTCTCGTGCCTTCCGGATCGCTACGCCAAGAATGAAAGCCATTATGGCCTGCCATAAGGAGGGCGGGATATCGTTTCTGCCAGCGTACAGCGGACGATGTTCGGTTCGCCCGACTAGTTTCGGTGGCATCCATCCGTTTTCTTCATCGGGCCGATCCGACGCTGCATGATCCGAAACAAATCTAACCAGAGGCAGCGGTTCAACCCGTTCGAGTCCCGCATCATCTCCCGCACTGATCCCGAAAGTTTCCTTGGGCCCCAGATAATTGCTGGGCGGCTCTGTTCGAATAATGAAACTGCGCGGGAACAGATCATCTCCAAGATCTCGTGTAAATCCCCGGTCGTGGATAAAGATGTTGGCAAACGGAGTGGCCGTGTATCCCACATATGCCACCTTTTCAAAAGACCGCAAGATTCGTCGGATTAACCCGTTAATGCGAGAAGGGTCGTGTTCAAGATCAGGAAGATTATTTTCGTCAAATTCCTGCTGTCGCGTATCAATTGAGGCTAGATCTGCTTCGTCATCGATAATTAGTGCCGGCACGTTTCGCACAAATCTCCGGCCTACCTCTCTGTCCTCGGCATCCGCACATGAGCGGATCCATCTGAGGAGGTTGTTTAAAACCGTGACATTCTTCTTGACGACAAACAGCAGGGGCAGGCCACCGGGCTGAATACCAAAGTGGTTCGCAACCCTGGTATTGAAGTCTCCGCTCTCCATCCGGTTTGTAACAGTATTCGCCCGAAGCGACCGGTCGATTTCACCCACTCCCACCGGGCGGAAAGTCTGCATGCCTTCACTTGTGGGCGGTTCGCTCTTAATGCCTAGAAAGCCTTCGTCCAGCCTGATCTGCGTCTGACTTCGGAGACTGTTATGAATACCGGAAAGTATTATGATCACTTTATAGCCGGCATCAGCAGCTTTGCAGATCAGTCCACAATAGTTTGCGGTTTTCCCGGACTGAACATGTCCCATAACAAGGCCCCTGCGATCCCAGCTCCCAGGTCTGACAGGATCTTCGAGACGCCCCAGGGCATCATCAATTACGTTTTCAAGGCTTCCGAGGGAACTCTCCGCAAGGCGGTCCCGTAGATATATAAGATAGCGATCCCAGTAGCGCCAACTCAGCTGAGCCCGTTTTGCTGGAAGCCAGGCAAGATGATCATCCACGCCTTCGAGGGTTCTATGGGGAGGAGCATAGACAGTAAACCGTTCTTCCAATTCTCTGGTAAGACGTTCTTTATCGACTCCTGCAAAGGTTGCCATGGAGGTTATCTCTTCTACCGCCGACCTAATCTGGTCGGCCTGCACGAATGCAGTTCCTCCTAGGGCCCGCGAGCGCACGAGCGTCTGGCACATGACAAGGGCTGTTAGAAAAGTATCCATAAATCTAAAGCTCCGCGATCAGCACGGGATAACGGCAAAAGGGATCCATCGACCGTATGCGTTCACGCGCTGCATCCCGCCCAATCCCTGATTTCAGGAGAATTTCATAGACCAGCCTCATGTCTGACCTAAGATCGGCAAAGTCGACCCCGTCATATGGAATTGCCTGAATCTGCTCGGCGGTGTCGAGCCAGATTTGTTGTACAGGAACTGTTTCCTCTAGAAACCTGAGGAGTGATTCGATTTCAACCTGAAGTGGCTCGGATCGTTTAATCACCTCACTGACAAGTGGATGTTCTCTGTTGATCAAGTACGTCCGATGCCCACTTCTAAGTCGTGAGATCCAGGGGCGTTCGAGATTCACGACAGGTCGGGATCTGGGGCCGTATTGTCCACGGTTAGCAAAAATTTCACGTGATTTCTTCCTGACGTCCCCAGCAAGATCGGTGAGTTTTTCACGGATTAACATCGGAGGACGGGCCGTGGATTTTTTTACGTCCAGTTGCCACTCACCATCAGTGTCATTGTTGATATCAAGACGTATTCTTGCCAACTTGTACTGTTCCTCTCTTGTCCACGGATTAGGACGGCCCAGCCGCAACCAGTCACCCTGAAGGAGCAATCGCCGGTTGCGGTACACATAGAAACCTTGCTGGCCGGTCCATCCCCGTGATCCGGCGTTCTCTTCCCATTCCTTCTTGGTCATATTGTCTTTGTGTGGAAGAACGAAGCCTTTGAAGAGCGCCACCGACCTGCCTATTCGAATTCTCTCTTCCGGTGTCTGCCAGGTCGAGGGGTGTCTCTCCATAAAAGGATTCCACGGGGACACCTCGGTACCGTTGATAATGATACGAAGGTCTTTATCTTCCAGGTACCGGTGGAATGTAAGAGCTAAGTGTTGCCGGACATGATCCATTGCATTGAGAAATTGTGACTGAGCCACGCGATCCTGAACAGAACCGGACCCAGCCAGTCGATCAAGCCGGCTCCAGACTACTGCTGTTCCAGAAGCCATAGTGGAGAGCACTGATTTCCATTTCTCGGCAGCACTTGTGGGACCGGTAAGCAATCTCCAGTCCTTATGTTTGCAGACATAGTCAAGATCCCAGGTGTAGGCATGAATGGAATTATCCGCGTTTTTTGAAACCACACACAGCTGGCGGCACTGTGAAAAGGAAGCTGTCTTCAGACCCAGCCCAAACCGCCCGAGGTCAATTGGGTTACGAGTCTCAAGAGGGCTCCGACTGCCCGGCCGCATGGCCTGAAACAATTCGCTTTCCGACATGCCACATCCATCATCAAGAATACAGATGTGAGATGAGCTGCCAGACCAGTGGAAATTTAATTGGATGTTGGCTGTCCCTGCGGTGATGCTATTGTCGAGAAGATCTGCGATGGCAGCCGGCAAGGTATACCCTAGTGCTCGGAACGACTCAATCAGAGAAGAAGGGTCAGGGGCGGCGATCCGGTAGTTCATCTTTCCAAGCGCCCCACCAAGTCTTGTTCCAGAAGATGCGCAAATACAAACAGAGAAACGGGCAATCCGCACAGAAGAATACCCTTTTGCCTACCAGAAAGCATCCAACTTAGGAAGAGAAATATCTTATTTTTACCCGTTTACGAGTAGGTCGAGCAGATCAGCAGGACGCATTATACTGGGCTGCTGGCTCGCGACTTCTATCATGGAATGTCGAACTGCCATCGTCCTTGACTATCAGGTAGGGTGAGCGCTGCGGTCAGGTGATCGAAAAAGTCGCGCCGGGCGATTTGTTCCGCGCCGAGCATTTCGCGGTGCCTTGGAGGCAAGTGGTGTCGCGACGGATGATGGCGAAGTGTCTGCGGGTCTACTGCGAGTGTAACGTGAGCGTTGGGGTGAAGAGAAAGCGGTACATCCGACTCAGCAGTCTTTGAACTTCAGTGCCATGCACTGTTGCGTGAGCCGCTTGGCTTCTGCAAGCTGCTCGGGAGTCATGCGACCTGCCACATCGTTTCGATTTTCCTCTGCTTGCTTCTGCTCGTCACCCTTCATGTGAACTGCTGCGAGGCTCACCCACATATATGCCCGCACATAGTCCTGCGGTACGCCTAGACCTGCGAAATACAGTTCCGCGAGGTTGTTCTGTGCAAGCGCATGCCCATGCGCCGCGGCTTTTTCGTACCACTGACGCGCTTGCGAATAATCCTGCGGCACGCCTTGTCCTTTGGCATGCAGTTCTCCGAGATTGTTCTGCGCCTCCGCATTCCCTTGGGCTGCAAGCGATTGAAATGTTTTCAACGCAGTCGCGTAGTCGCCGCGTGTATTTGCAGTAGTCGCATCTTCGAGTGGACCCGCCCATGCTGTGCCAACAGTCAGCAGGAGCCCAATACCTAGAGAAAGGATCATTCGTGTCATTGAGAATTTCTCCTGAGAGATCGTCGGAACGATGGAAGTGTGCCCCAGTTTGAAGAGAAGTTCAAGGTGCCTGGGTAGGTTCCGCGGCAGCTTGTGTGTGGGGGGGATGGCATGGGCTGGTCGCGACGGATGATTGCGAAGTGTTTGCGGGTCTACGGCGAGTGTGGCGTGGGTGGTACGGGAAAAGTGGGATTTCGACGGACCCCACTCAGCAGCCCTTGAACTGCCGTGTCCGACATTGACTCGTCAGCCGTTTCGCTTCTGAAATCTGCGCGGAAGTCATGCCACCTGCGATTTCGTCTCGGTTTTCTGCTCCTACTTCCTTTTGCAGGTCATCCGTCGAGAGGGATGCTGCGACGTTGTACCACATGTATGCCCTCACAGAATCCTGCTTCACGCCATGTCCGAATTCATAGAGCGCTCCAAGGTTGTTTTGAGCACCCGCGTGCCCCTGCATAGCGGCTTGCTCATACCAGCGCTTCGCCGTCGCAAAATTCTGAGGGACGCCTTTCTCGAAGTCATACAGCATCCCAAGGTTATATTGCGCGTCCGCGTGACCCTGTGCCGAGGCTTTCTCGAACCACTCCCGCGCTTTTGTGTAATCCCTCGACACACCCCGCCCGAAGTAATACAGCAACCCGAGGTTGGTCTGCGCTTCCGCGACACCCTGGGCTGCCTGTTCACGCAGGTCTGCTGCTGACATGTCGATTGGCGGGGAAGCTGACGCATGCTTAGAGGGGAGAACGAGTGTAGCCAGGAGAATTATGACGACTAGGGCGCGCACGGGGCGCACAGTATGGCGCAGAGCCCTGAGAGCGTCAAGGCGCGCATCGGCTATCGGAGCGGACAGTACTAATATGTTTCGTGATGCTGCTGTGAGTTTCAGTTGTGCAAACGCTGAAGTCCTAGTCAGAACACGAACGGTGAGAATATAGAAGAAGAACCGTCTCACGACTTATATTATGGAATATCGAACTGCCAGCTCCCACGTCGTTCAGGCAGGGTAAGCGCGGCGGTAAGGTGATCAAGAAAGTCCTGGCGTGGAATTTCTTCCGCGCCGAAGCGCATGACATGTGGTGAGGCTTGTTGGCAGTCGATGATGCGGAATCCCCAAACATGTAGCTTGCGGACGAGCGAGACCAGCGCCACTTTCGAGGCGTCAGGGACATGGGTGAACATTGACTCTGCGAAAAAAGCGCCGCCCAGCGCTACTCCATAGAGCCCGCCGACTAACTGTCCTTCCTGCCAGGCTTCAACGGAATGCGCATAGCCTTGTTCGTGTAAGCGCGTGTAGGCGTCGAGCATCTCCGCTGTGATCCATGTACCGCCGTCTGGATATTGCGGCCTTGGTTCAGCGCAATGGCTCATCACGTCACGAAAGCACCGGTCTAGCGTGACGTTGAATAGGCCGGGGCGAAGGCTTCTCTTCAGGCTGCGCGAGATATGGAGTTTGTCGGGAAAGAGTACGGTTCTGGGATCGGGAGACCACCACAAGATGGGCTGATCGTCGCTGTACCAGGGGAAGATGCCGTGGCGGTAGGCTTCGAGCAACCGTTCTGGGCGCAGGTCGCCTCCGACGGCGAGCAGGCCCTCAGGGGTGGACAGATCAACGGGCGGGAAGCGCAAATCGGACGGGTTGGCGCTGAGCCTGAACATGACTACACAAGGTACGCGACGCGACGCAAAAAGTCAGCAGGATGCTGAAAAAGTCCGCCAGCTTTGTTCTCGCATCGCTCAGAGGCTCAACGTACCGCTGAGGGTACGCCTCACCTCTTCGCTCGCTGCGGCCGCGCTGGACGGCCATTTTGAGCATCCTGCGAGTTATTCATAGCCATCACCATTGATAAGATCACAGCTGAGTTGAACGCAAAGTTAGTTCTTCGCAGCCTGCTTGAGCCTAGCGGACCACCTTATCACCCTTTTTCTTCCGCCTGAGCCAGCACAGGTTGGAAGATGGGATCTGCGTCCAGTACCGCTTTCAAGGATTCTGCCCCGACGAAGAAATTCCAGACGTCCGGTGTTTGCCCGGGAATTTCAGCAAACCATCGTTTGGCTTCCGTCATGCGCTCCAAGAGTGCCCGATTATCTCGGTCTGGAGTGAACAGCAAACTGTAGGCTTTGGTGTACTCGGCCATGAATTTATCGAGCGGCAGGTCGGCAAGCGCGAGCGCCTCGTCAGCATTCTGATAGGCAGCCCGAATGTCCGAGTCGTCAAGGATGCGGTTCCAGGCCACTTTGTTGATGCGGGACCAGGCCAGTTGGAGCAGGGCTTCGGCTCTGCCGGCCCTTTGTTCAGCCGGAATAGCCTTGACCAAGGATTGGTGTGTTTCGATCGAGGGGTCTTGATCGTTATTCCAGCGCAAGGCCACGCCTAACCGAAATCGATTGTCGAGTTGATCTGGCCGTACAGTGGCCAGTGTTTGCATGGCTGAGAGCATGCGGTACAGGTAGTCGGCGGTCGTCGGTTTGTCGAACCCACCCATTTCCATTCCCAGCGATAGGTCCATGCGTGTCGATTGAGCATAGATGTTCCAGAAATGCTCGTTCACGACCAGGAACAATGCGGGATCATTCACCATGAGCTTGTGGAATGGATAGGCCTCGCGTAGGACCATGGCATAGAGATGCCGGCTCAGCACCGTGAGGGCTTCGGTCTGATTGGGGTCGACGATGAGTACGCGGTTCAGCAGGGCCACGCGGTCACGTAGTTCAGGAAACGTGGCTGCGCGAGCGACCGCAGCGGTCAAGAGCCCCGGGCTGTCCGTCGGTCCCCACCAGACGAGTGACTCAGGCAGGGCGTGGCTGGTTTCTGTGACAAACGGAATCTGTTCCTGCTTGCCGCTTCCGAAGATGGCGCCGCTGGTGACGGGAAGGTTCACGACCGCCTGGTCGCCTGCGAAGCCGTGTTTCTTCAGACCGGAGAGGACAACCCATTGAACGGTGACATCTTTCAGCGCACGCCTGGTCCGCTTAATCGTTGTGGTCCACTTGACCGAACCGGCTGCATAGGTCAATGGGGCGGTCAGGGGATCTTGGTAGCTGATGGACAACTTCACCAAGGTCGTCGGCGCCGCGACGACAGGGCCATTCGGTCGAAGGCGGAACGAGGCTGAAGGAAGCCGTGTGCTGCCGGCAACATGAACCAGGAATCCGGTTCCCGGCGGGCTCAGCCCCAGCGAGTCGGTCACGAAGGCTGAGGCGGGATAGCGCTTCACGTCCTCGCTGAAAAAAACCAGTTCGCCATGACTGGGCCACAAGATCTCCATGCCGACATCAGTTCTGACGACGGTAGGAGCATGGGCATTTTGCAGGCGCTGCCGGCAGGAATCGTAGACGGGGTCGGAGTCAGCCGGATAGCGCTTGATGCCATGGGGAGCTGCGGCCACAAGGGAATATTGGCAGGCGAAGTCGAGTTGGCCGACGGTCACCGTATTTCCTGCTCCCAT
>JAKDNQ010000152.1 GCA_030456405.1 Nitrospira sp. | reverse complement strand
AGGATCCTCAGTTCGCGTGTACCCCGATCGAACTGCCACATCCCAATAAGGCAACGACGCGGGATTGAGCCATTTGTATTCGGTTCCGATTGCGATGACCGGAACCGTATTCCAGTTTTGCGGTTGCGGAATGACCCCGCCGTTTGAAAGATGGACGTCGAGATCACGATTCGATTTCCACCCGACATATTCCACATCGAGTTCGAGTTTCCATCCCAGCCCCTCGATTCCGCTTCGCTTCAATGAACCAAGTCGACACTTCGTTACGTCCATAATTGACAGTTCACTGTACCTTCAGTTAGAAGTGGCTTCTCCCCTGTGTATTCTTAATCGTGACGATATTCTGACTGGCAAGACCAATGAATCTTTTCCGTATTGTCCGACGGGTTACCGCTGAAGGACACGCATGTCTCAAGATTTAGCAGCGACACCCGCAGATGCGGTTCAAACTTCCGGGGTGCTTCGATTCTTCCTGCGGGCCGTGTGCAAGTCGGCGGAGATTTGTAAATATTGGGATCGGCCGTTTACGAGAGCCGCAACCGCATTCGAGGAAATGACGTTGCTGGACAAGATATACTGGGTCTACAAGTGCGCACACCCGATCATTCGTCCGGAGCGCGGCGCCGCCGTCGGCGCCCTGTGTGGCGCCGACAACATGATCCAATTGCCGGAAGACTTCGAAACGGAGCGCTCCATCAGCCTCGCCGCGGTGGGGGATTTGATACCGAGCGGCGGGCTTGAACAGTCCAAAGATGTGTTGTACGAGCATGTCACCGACCTGATCTTCGATCGAACAATTTCCTACGCGAGCCTCGAAGCTCCGCTCACCGACCAGGAACGGAAAGCAGAGGTGATCAGCGAGAAGGAAAGCCCGATCGAGTGTTGTTCTCGGGAGCAGTTCGACGTCATGAAAGGTCACAAGGGCAAGTGCCTGACGGTCATCCACACAGCCTCCAATCACATGTTCGACATGGGCGCAGAGGGCGTGCACACGACGCTCGATCAGTTCGCGCAGGACGGCATTGTCGACATCGGCACGAATCGGGAACCATCCCAATATGGCAAGGGGAGGATCCTCGAACGGAATGGGGTCAAGGTCGGATTCATTTCCGCAGCATTCGGGCTGAACGGCAGGAATCCGACGCAGGACCAGGCGTACCTGATCCATGTGGCGAAACTGCTCCCGAAGCGGGGCCCCTCCGATCTGTCACTGCTGAAACGGCAGATCGATCATTGCCGGGAGCAACGATGCGATGTGATCATCGCGTCCCTGCATTGGGGCTACGAATTCGAATTCTTTCCGCGCCTACGACAGATCGACATCGCGCATACCTTGATCGAATGGGGGGTCGATGCGCTGATTGCCCATCATCCCCATGTCATCCAGCCGGTGGAATATTACCGAACACAACGTGACCCGGATCGGGTTGCGGTGATTGCGTACTCGCTCGGAAGCCTGCTCTGGTCGTATACCGCGCCGCACCTCGCGTTGAGCGCCATTCTGAACCTGTCGTTCGCCAAGGGAACGTATCGAGGCAAGCCGAAGACCTTGATCCAAAGCGCATCAGTCACGCCGGTCTTTCGTGCCCAAGTACGGGACGGCGACCGGACCCTGACCAGGATTGAGAGGCTGGATCGCTGCATGGGGACGCAGGACAACCACGAGAAGAGGCAACACGTTGCCGAGATCCGGCGCTATGCCGAGCTGACGCTTGGCGGCAAGCTGTCGGGAATGCACTCGCTGGATTAGAAGATCAGATTGAGGTTGAAGGTTCCCATGTGGGACCACAGTCGATAGGTCCCGTCGACGGTGGGATTTATATTGCCCATGACAGACCGATCTTCATGGATATACGAGAGATACGCAACCGAGGTTCCAATGGCCTTAGGGAAGTACCATTGGCCCTCGGCCCCTCCACAGGGAATGAGTCCAAGAAAATGACCGCCTGGTCGACACAGGAGGCCAGTCCCAAGAGTCATACCATGACTATTCAACGTGGCTGCAGCAGGAGTAAACGTACGGTCTGGGCCTGGATTTTCCGTGTAAGTATAGCCACCGCGCAGGGCAACTTCCCAATTGGGCAGCACGTCCAGATGCAACCATTTGTATTCCGTCCCGAGCATGAAGACAGAGCTGTTGCGCCAGTTTAGCGGTTGAGGGAGCGTGTCGCCTGTCGATAAATCGACATCGAGGGATCGGAATGATTTCCACCCGACATAGTCGACATCGAACTCGAGCTTCCATTCGCGGTCGCGGTCCCGCACCGGCCAGAGAGCGACAGCAAGCGTAAATATTTGCGGAAGTGTGACGGGAATTCTGGTATCAGCCGCCAGGGCTCCGTTCACCAGAAATTGCCCTGTTAACTCCGTCCTGGCCTGACTTCTATATTGCAGGCCGACATTGACAAGCGGCTTCCCATCTTGGTTCCGGAACGGAGTGTACAGAAGACTCAGATTAAAACCCAGCGCCGTTCCGCTACCGTTGAATTCGACCGGCGTGCCGGCGGGAATGCCTCCGCCCCCAGGCCAGTTGAATTGTTGTTCGAGGTGGCCTTCCCCGATGAAACTGGCGAACGTATAAATATCCGCTCCCGCACCGATGGAAAGTTGATCGTGTATTTGATATGCCACCGTGGGTTTAATGTCTAAGAGAGGAAGGGCGGCCGATGTGACAGCCGTTTGAAATGGGCCATCGAGGGGATACCGTGCCTGGAGCGTATACGGAGTCGTGAGCCCAAGACCAATGACGGTGTTGCCCACATGGCGGAATCCTAGGTCTCGAAGATTGGCCGTAAAGTACGATTGAGTTGGGGAAGGCCATGCGATACTACCGCCGAAATCCCCTTGGGTGTTGACGCCGGCTGGACTCGTAAACTTGAGGGATCCTCCGACCAAGAATGTATTGAGTTGCATGTGGATGCCGGAAAGTTGGGTCATCCCGGCTGGGTTGTAATGAATGGCGGAGGCATCATCGGCCTGCGCCGCAAAAGCATTGCCCTGTCCGGCGGCGGCGGCTCCTTGCGGTTGAAATCGGACGGCCTGGGCCATAGTCACTGTGGGGCACATCAAGGCAACGATCCACACCACAGAAAAAGCAATCCAAACCATAATCGTTCTTATTCCTTCCAGCGTTTCTACGAGCTTTCAAAAAAGTCATGGATAGTACTTGATGGCCCGGTAGCTTGTCCAGTCAATAATACGTATTCTAACGAGTAGGGCCAATTGGCCCCCTATGCACTAAAGTTTCATTCTTGCAATAGTTTGTTGAGTGGTGCAAAATTGGTTTGCTAACCATTTATGGTAGAGAACTAGGTGAGGGGGGTATAGGAATGAATACTGTGACACATCCTTTTTCGGCTCATTTTTTTGAGCACGCTTCTAAAGACGATCTTCAACACCTGCTGGAAATCTCGCATTACGCTGTCCAAGCTCAGACCCCTGAGGATGTCAAGCACGTCCTGATTCGCGCCAAGGATTTTCTTCCGTTTGAGCATCTGATCGGGGGTCTTGTCCGTCTTGGACCACAAGGCACGTTCGAAGGGTTTTCAGACGTGTTGAACGTCAACTTCCCAGAAGAATGGCTCTACCTCTACTGGAAAAATCGCTACGCAGAGGTGGATCCAGTTTTGCACGCGCTCATGAGGTCGCAGCGAACACAGGTGTGGAGCCAGGTCTATGCCAACGTGACATCAGAACAGGAAAAGGAATTCGTGGAAACCGCAATTTCTTTTGGCCTCACCGACGGAGTCACCGCCGGATCACTCGATCCCTCATGTGGAGTGGCCACATTTTTTGCGTTCGCAGGCGGAGACACGACTGAACACGCACGATTTGTGCAATTTTTGGACTATCTTGGCCAACAACTCCACTGGGCATTGCTGAGGGCTGCATCGAAGACTTCCCCCTCACCCGACATGTGCGTGACGGCACTTTCTCCACGCGAAGTCACGATCCTGAACTGGATAAAGAACGGAAAAACCAATTGGGAGATCTCACAGATCATTGGCATCACGGAACGGACCATACGCTTTCACGTTGAGAGCATCTTCGGCAAACTCGATGTCTCTTCACGGAGCCAAGCCGTCGCCGTTGCCGTTCAGCACGGTCTGCCAAATTTAGTAGCCTAGAGGCCCATAGTCATAGATCCCCGCTTCAACAGCCGGAAAAGAAAGAAGGATGACCGTCCGGCCTGAGAAGGGAAACTCACCCCCATTTCACCGCAGTGGCTCGATCACCCGTACACCACCGTTCCCTCGACTGGAACCGTCGCTGCCATCCATTCCATGAGCTGTGGCCTCCGTTGAGCAAGTTCCCTTTCGCATTTCACGATGTCCATGGTTGCCGCAACAGACAGGGCACCCGCCGGAGGAAGCGAAACAGGCGGGCCCAATGGGTCACAGGAAATCCCCAGGTGCTGGAGCATTCGTATCAGCCTACTTTCAACCACCAGGTAGGTATGGCGAATATTATTCGCGAGAGACCACTGATAGATGCCCTTGAAAATAGTCCGCATGAGCCTTGCCGAAAGACCACGGTCGACAATGGCAGGATCTACAGCCAGGCGGGTAATTTCGGCAGTATCGAGATCCTTACGAACGCGACGTGAGCCTACCAGGCATCCGCTGAATTCGCTTTCCAGCATAAACGGGAACGGGGCTGGTGTCATCCGTACCATTCCGAACAGTTGTTGGTTAGAGAAAAGGCCGATCGAGGTACTCCATGCATCATAGATGTCGGACTCAAGCCGGTCATGTGTCTCCGGCACCCATCTGAGCTTCTCGGCGAAGACGCGATGTCGAAGATGGTAGGCCTGCCGTAACTCCTCCTCGCTTTCGAGCGCCTTCACCAAAAACTCCCCCTCATAAAATGCTTTCTGTCTGGATTCCTGTCTAATTTCGTTGCTCATGGGAACACCTCCAACAAATTGAACACAATAAGAAGCGAGGACCGGCCCGCAGGGTTACAAACTTGAACACAATTGGTCACCTGGCGGATCCGCCAGGTGACTAAATGCGTGGTGTTACGTATAAGTAGTACGATTTCAAACTGCAGAGCCATTTATGAGAAGGAATGCTTAAGACGCTCAGGTCATTCGGGTGTTGCCGATAAGGACAATTCAGGCGATGAAAGACCGAAGAGGGTTACGGATCATGGACGGGTTCCGGCACGCTTCCGGCACACGGGTGGTCCCGCGTATGCTGTGTGCGCAGGGAATGTCCTTTGGCGAAGGTGAGTCTGCTGCTTGCCTATTGAAGGAAGAGGTTGGAAGCAGCCTCGTCTCCGGTCTCAAGGCATCTGAGCAACGATTGAACGCCTTGCTTCACGACCGCAGTCGCATCGGACGAGAATTGCACGATTCTGTGCTGCAAGCCCTCTACGCGATCCGGTTGACCCTTGAACAGCACTCTGAATTGCATTCTGCGGGCTTAGCGGCTGGTCCATGCGCTCATATTCAGGCGGCCAGCCAACTTCATACGCTTATACAAGACATCCAGCGGATGATTCTGAGTGTGGAGTCCGATCCGGTGGAGTCCTTTGGGCTGGTTTCCGAATTACAGGTTCTCGCCCATGCCATTGAAGAAGTAAGTGATGTACGGATTCGTGTGGAGGTCGACCCGACGGCAGAGGAGATTCTGACCGGGGAAGAGGTCCGTGAACTCGTCTCGATCACACGAGATGCCCTGAGCAACAGTGTGCGTCACGCGCAGGC
>JAKDNQ010000151.1 GCA_030456405.1 Nitrospira sp. | reverse complement strand
AAGCCGAGCGCGAACATATTCTCAAGACGTTGCGCGACTCAAACTGGACAATCAGTGGCCCTACCGGCGCCGCGACAAAGCTAGGGATGAAGCGGACTACCCTCCAGTCCAAGATGCAGAAGCTCAACATCTCACGACCCCGATAGGTGCCTGTCTTCCCCGCCGATTATTCGGCATCCGCCGAGATATCGGCAATCTCTTCTCGTCACAGCCATCTCGTTCATCCCCGCTCATTCAGCCAATCTGAGCGAGATCGTCACTGTTTTCCCACATTTGGGCGTTTTGTCGAGGCAGATAGCTTCTCTGGTACGACCATTGCCATAGCCAGAGAATATAGCAAGACACCCGCATCACACTTCGTTCGGCTCACAAGGGCAAGTATGAATGAACCTCTTCACTTTTTAACGCAACACGGAACTGTCGTGCTTTTCGTCGTTGTTCTCGTGGAACAGATCGGATTCCCGGTTCCCGCTCTCCTGTTTCTCATTGCCGCCGGTGCATTGGTGGGCACTGGTCAAATGGCGTTAGGTCTAGCGTTCGGGTCAGCGGTCCTTGCGGCTCTGTTAGGTGATCAGGTGTGGTACGAACTTGGGCGTCGTTGCGGCCGTCAGGTCTTGAACTGGCTCTGTCGGATCTCGCTCGAACCGACTGCCTGTGTGCGTCGAACTGAAGAATTCTTTACCCGTTATGGGGCGCGTTCGCTGTTTGTCGTGAAATTCATCCCGGGTTTCAGCACGACGCTCCTCCGCTGGCTGGAATTGTGGGCCTCCGGCTGCCGCAATACCTCTTGTATAACGGCGCGGGGACGATCCTGTGGGTGGGTTCAGGAATTGGGATCGGGTACGCCTTCAGCGATCAATTCGAGCAAGCGATATCCGTGGTCGCTCATCTAGGCCCCAGCATGGCACTGATTCTGCTCGGAAGTGTCGCCGGGTATGTCGTCTATAAAGTGTTGCACCACTATCGTGTGAGGCGTCTTATACCGAAGCTGACAGTTCAGCAAGTGACGGACAAAATTGCGGCAGGGGAAACCCCCGTCTTCATCGACCTGCGTCCTCGTGGAGCTCGTCAGGAGGTTCCGAGCATTCCAGGCTCACTTCCGCTATCAGCGGAAGAAGCCATTGTCGGCCATCGTATGTTTCCCCAAGATCGTGATGTGATTCTGTATTGCGCCTGTCCACAGGATGAAGCAAGCGTCCAGGCGGCCTGGAGCCTCCGTGAAAAAGGATTGACGCGAGTCTGGCCGCTCGCCGGTGGAATAGAGGCCTGGCACGCGTTCGACGGTGAAGCGGGAGAGGCCGTGCGCGTGTCTGAGAGTCAACCGATTTCAGTTTGATTGTCAGCTGGACAGCATACTCAAGGAGATGATGATGATGGAACTGAAGATCCCGAGTCCGGAACAAGCCTATTGGGGGTCTCCCCCGGATACACAGCTACAGCCATGCTCCCTGCCGATTCCGCGTTCCGTCAGATCGGCGAGCAAGCCTCACCCCTCAAGCGACTCGGCACGCCAAATGACATTGCGGACGTCGTAGCCTTTGTGGTGAGCGAAGACGCGCGATGGCTGACGGGTCAGAACATTCATGCCGGCGGCGGTGTGGTGATGTGATCAGGAAAGGAGCAGCCCATGAAAGAAAACCTTGAAAAAGCCAAACTACTGGCCCGCGATCTGCGGAACGACAAAGAGTTTCCGCGCAACCTGCGCGAAACACTGGATGACAGTGCCGCCGAGGTTCAACCACACACCAGGGAGGAATCATGAGGCTCAAAGATAAGGTTGCGATCGTCACGGGGGGAGGAACGGGGATCGGCGAAGCCATTGCCAAGGCATTCGCAAATGAAGGGGCCAAGGTCGTTGTCACCGGCCGACGGAAGGACGAACTGGAGCGGGTGGTGCGAGTGATTGAGCGCGCGAAAGGCCGTGCGCTCGCGGCGCCAGGGAGTGTGACC
Organism: Nitrospira sp.; assembly: GCA_030456405.1. The sequence continues at coordinate 3,777 of JAKDNQ010000151.1, read as the reverse complement.
CAGGAGACCGATGTGCGCGCGGCCGTGGATGCCGCGGTCCGGGCGTATGGGCGCGTCGATGTCCTGGTCAACAACGCGGGCAACCTGTTTCACGCCGGTCCACTGCACGAAACATCGGATCAAATCTGGAACGAGACGCTGGACATCTTCCTCACAGGCACGTTCCGGTTCACACGGGCGGTCATCCCCCACATGCTCAAACAAGGTGGCGGGTCGATCATCAATATCTCGACGGTGGGCGGGTTGAAGGCGATACCGTTCTTCCCGGGCCATGCCTATCAAGCGGCCAAGGCCGGGGTGGTGATGTTCACCAAGACCGTGGCCGTGCATTACGCCAAGGACAAGATTCGATGCAATTGCATCTGCCCGGCAGCGGTTGAGACCCCGGGTGTCGCGGAGTGGCTCAAAGACCCCAAGACGCGGACAACGATGGACGCGATGCACCCGCTGGGTCGCATGGGCAACCCCGATGAGATCGCGCCACCCGCGGTGTACTTTGCCTCGGACGAAGCCGCCTGGACCACTGGTGCGATCATGCCCATCGACGGCGGTCTGATGGCGCAATAGGTCGGGTGACCAAGGAAAGAGGACACTACTCGTGCGACCAAGGAGAAGCTCATGAAAGAAAACCTCGACCAAGTGAAAAGGCTGGCCCGCGATCTACGAAACGACAAGGAGTTTTCGCGCAGCCCGCGCCGGTGTTCTACTCGCTGATCGCGGCGCAGAACCAGACGAGCCCGTCGCACTAGGAGGTCGAACAGGAGGGGCTACTGATAGCCGGCGCAAAGAGTTGAGAAAGAGATAACGAGAAAATATCTGGTCGAGACTGTCGTCTGCCATACGCCGACAAGGGGCGTAGGTTTCAGAGTCAAGCATGGAAATGGTGGCTGTATGCATTTCAAAACATCCAGGAAAAAACGCGAAGGGGAAACCCGAAGAGTCGGATGGCTTGCCGGCGCGGTTGGCGCGTTGCTCCTCATCAGTGCCGGCCTTGAGCTGCTTGCCCATCGGATATTCGGACCGATCGATATGGACACGCTGGTCTGGTCTCTCTACCTGGGTTTCTGGACTTATGTTCTGGGCTCCACCTGTTTTCTTATTCTCTTAGGACGGTGGTTTGTAGATTGGCGACGCGTGAGGGCGAGCCGGACGGCCATGGGCCAATTGTCCTCTACTGAGACGAAACGTCCACGCTTCGAAGGACCCGAGTTGGGAAGTCCTCCTCACATCCTTGAGCAAGGCGTGGCGCCTGTCGTTCCTCGCCGATCGTCATGGACATGCGATGGTGGGAACGAGGCCAATAGTCGAACCAGAGTCGCGTGAACGGTTGGGTTGGCGCGATGAGGCATGTCCCTCATCAAGGGGGGATCTCTATATGGAACACAACGGTCATACGCTCTTTTCCCCTGTGCGACTTGGCCCCTATACATTATCCAACCGCCTCGTCATGGCGCCGATGACGCGGAATCGCGCGGGACATGGCAACGTGCCCCAGCCCATGAATGCACGCTATTATGCTCAACGCGCCTCCGCCGGCCTGATCATTACCGAGGCTACCCAAGTCTCTGCTCAGGGCGTGGGCTATCCCAACACACCAGGCATTCACACAGCCGAGCAAGTCCGAGGCTGGCGGCTGGTTACCGATGCGGTACATCGAAACGATGGCCGCATCTTTCTGCAACTGTGGCATGTCGGACGCATCTCACATCCGTCGCTTCAACCGAACGGCGAATTGCCGGTGGCACCGTCAGCCATAAGGCCCGACGGTGACGCATATACCTACGACGGCCAACGACCTTTCGTTACGCCACGAGCCCTTGATCTGGAAGAAATTCCGGAAGTCATCGCACAATTTCGGAATGGGGCCATCCATGCGCTCGATGCCGGATTCGACGGGGTGGAAATCCATGCCGCCAACGGTTATCTGATCGATCAATTCCTTCGTGATGGCACAAATCGACGCGCCGATGCGTACGGCGGACCGGTAGCCAATCGCGCTCGTTTTCTCTTGGAAGTAGCCGACGAGGTTGCACAAGTCTGGGGAACCGACCGAGTTGGTGTGCGGCTATCTCCGACCAATCCTTTCAACTGCATGTACGATACGGACCCTCAAACGACGTTCGAGTTTGTGGCTGAACGGCTGGGGCGACTCGGACTCGCGTACCTTCATGTTGTCGAGGCTGACGAACACGGAGAGACAACGCATCCGGCGGTCAACTTTCACCGGTTCCGTGACGCCTTTGGAGGGACCTATATCGCCAATGGAGGTTTTGATGACAAGCGGGCCGGCGCGTACCTCGTTCAAGATCATGCCGATCTGATTTCATTCGGACGGCTGTTTTTGGCTAACCCAGACTTGCCCCAACGTTTCGCGGATCACGCAGCATTGAACATCCCCGACCATGCGACGTTTTACGGTGGTGACGAGACTGGCTATACCGATTATCCGACGGTGGCGGCGCACTTGGCTTGTTGCTGTGATAAGGCAGGTCTGCGCTGATTACATCCACCGTTTGAAGTAGGAACAGCCGTGTAGTGGATATCAGAACATAAGAGCATAGCCGATGATCGACTTATTCCTTTCCACCTTACACTTTCTTCTGGCATTCGCTCTCGTCGCCATCCTCGCCGCGCAGAGCGCCCTTATCAGACCGGGGATAGCCGCTTCGAGTCTGCGTCTGGCTGCACACTTGGATCGAGCCTATGGCGCGAACGCGGTGTTGCTGCTCGGTGTGGGTTTCAGTCGCGTCTATTGGGGTGTCAAGGGCTCATCCTTTTATCTGTCGAATCCCCTCTTCTGGACCAAGATCGGTCTCTTTATGACCGTGGCGATGCTCTCGATTCCGCCGACCCTACGATTAATCCGATGGAGCAAGCAGGCTCGCTTGCAAACGGCATTTCTGCCATCCGACGAACAGGTTCGAGGCCTTCAATGGTGGTTGCGCGCGGAAGTGCTCGTGCTCATGTTCATCCCATTTGTCGCAGCCGCCATAGCCCGAGGAATGGGGCTGCCATAACAGTCCGAGTTAAGCAATGAAATCAAAGGATTTTAGACCGAATCGGAACATTAAAGATCGATGTCGATTTGAAGCCTGGCAATTCGACTAATAGGCAGGCAACCATCTTCACCAAGGAGTCACGCATGTACAAGATCACACCCTTCTTATGGTTTGACGGTCAAGCAGAAGAGGCCGCGAGGTTCTACACCTCCATATTCAAGAATTCGCGGATCGATTCCGCTTCACCAATATCTGCGACGTTTCACCTTGATGGCCAGAAATTCATGGCACTGAACGGCGGCCCGCAATTCAAGTTTACCGAGGCCATCTCGTTCTTCGTAAACTGTGAAACTCAGGAAGAAGTCGACGAGTTATGGGAGAAGCTCTCCGCCGGCGGTACGAAACAGCAATGCGGATGGTTGAAGGATAAGTTCGGCGTCTCTTGGCAGATCATTCCGTCTATATTGGGAGAGATGCTGCAGGATGCGAACAATGAGAAATCAGGACGGGTCATGCAAGCCATGTTACAGATGGAAAAGATCGATATCGCTCGCCTGAATCAGGCCTACGAGAGTCAGTAGCGTGACCTGAGACTAGCGATTCAGTACTCTCGTTCAACTATTGGCAGAGTCTTTCCAAACCTCGTGAAGGAGATTGACCATGCGATTCATGATTATCGTCAAGGCCACGAAAGATTCGGAAGCAGGGGTGATGCCGAGCGAACAGTTGTTGACCGAGATGGGGAAATACAACGAAGAGCTGGTGAAGGCCGGCGTGA
>JAKDNQ010000002.1 GCA_030456405.1 Nitrospira sp. | reverse complement strand
GGATACATCATACGTATATCCGTTGCGTTAAAAGTTTGAAACCAAGCTGGAATACATTGAGGATTTTTCATGGCCGAGAACGACGCAGATGGTTTCGGATCGTTCACCGCAGTAGAACGGTCAATGTCGGACAGGCTCCTAGGACGAAAGAAAGAGCATCTGTGGATTGCCGGAATTAGAAATTGCGAGCCGACTCATGTATTTTATCGGTATCACTTTCGATACAGCATGGATCGAAAAGGATTCAGTTAGACTCGCTCATACACGATATTCAATCTACGTATACCCCTCTCTCTCACGCCAGATCCATATATTGTGTCAGCACGCACTCATCACGTTCTCAGAACATCCTGGTACAACACATGCACGCTTGCCGGATATCTTCTTCGAAGGGTTGCTATTGATATTGTAGTCGGTTCACTATCAAAAAATGGTTGTGCGTGCTGAAGGATCGGCCTCATGTAGCCAATCTGCATGTGCACATCGATAGAGAAGAGTCTCGCATGTGGCAACTCATGGGTGAGGTGATGCAGCTATCGGCGGAGACATGTGTCAGAGGCTGACATGGTTCACGAAGACATCCGCATAGTTATTGTGCACAGTCATCGTCTATTCCGCGAAACCCTTGCAATGACCCTATCCCAGCAAGAGGGAATAGACGTCAGCCGTGAAGTATCTGGCCTGGATCAGATACGTGCAGACGGGACGGAGTTCCAATGCGATATTGTTCTTGTCGAGGCGAGCGCTCCCTTACAGACATGTTTGGAGCAGGTCAGGTGCCTTCAGACGATCGTGCCTGGCTGCAAGACAATCGTCCTGGGTGTTCCAGATACTGACGATGCAGTTCTGGCCTGTATAGAAGTCGGTGGCGCGTTGGGATATGTGTTGGACAACGGATCGTTCGACGACGTGGCAAGAAATATCCGGGCAGTGGCGGCAGGGGAAACGATATGCTCTCCTCATGTGGCTAATCTGGCGTTTGGAAGGATGTCAGCACTAGCTCATCAAGCGAATGCAACAGGGACTCATCAGTCGCAACATCTCACACGCCGTGAGCAAGACATTATCGACTCGATTGAGAAAGGCTTGTGTAACAAGGAAATCGCTGTTCGACTAGGAATAGAAGTTTCAACCGTGAAGAACCATGTGCACAATATTCTCGACAAACTCAAATTGCAGGACAGACGATCGGCTGCGCGATACGTAAAAGAGCACGGCCTCAACGGTAATCTTCATTGACCCCTCTACCGCAGACCGCCCCAGTCATTTCATTTGTGCGCGAGACTCTTTCCTGTTAGCGCACCATGCGCTCATCGGCGGGCCTTTCCTTTTCACCAGGATCTATCGAACTAGATCTTCTTTATCCTGGCATCTAGATCCAATTTAGATCTTATGATCTATTGGCCTTTTATATTGGTTCGCCTACTGTGCGTCCCGTAATTGTGTTGTGAGGCGCGCTGGTGAACAAAATCAGGGTGCTGTTGGCGAATCATCCTTTGATGATTCCCGACGCTATTCGGCAACTGGTGGAGGAACAGGAGGACCTGGAGCTGGTAGGTGATTATCGCGGCCCAATTCATATTCTACAAGAAACCGGCAAAACCAAGGCGGACGCTGTGATTCTCGCGCATGAAGATATAAAGGAGCCTGGTCTCTGCAGCCAATTATTGGCTGTATATCCGGACCTCATCATCTTAAGCGTGACCCCCGATCTGGTGTCGGCCTTTACGCAGCAGCTTTGCTCATGCCGCCGGGATTTCTCTACCGTGCAACGGCAAGACATTGTCCAGTCACTTCGTGAAGCAGTGCGACATTCGTGTAGTGTAAGAAACCATGAGCCTTCCAGCGACAGTTAGGAGCGGTTCAGAGAATATGTCGATGGTGAAAGAGAGAGAACAAGCAACCTAATCTCAGCAGTGGAGGAGAACAATGCCAACTACACCGACCTATCCAGGTGTTTATATCGAAGAAATTCCAAGCGGCGTGCGGACCATCACGGGTGTGGCTACATCAATTACAGCGTTCATTGGACGCGCGTTGCGAGGTCCAACAGATGATCCCATCACCATCAACAGCTACGGCGATTTCGAGCGTATATTCGGCGGCTTGTGGGCAGAGAGTACGTTGGGCTATGCCGTGCGCGACTTCTATCTCAACGGCGGCAGTCAGGCGATCATTGTACGACTTTTCCACACAAATCCTGTGGCCGCCGTGCCTCCTGTTCCTGACAATACACCGTTGAGCGTCGGGAACTTCACTCTGGAGGCTTTATACAAAGGGTCATGGGGCGGCAATCTTCGGTTTACGATTGATGCCCTGGTTTCCGAATCTGTCGCACTAGCAATGAGTCTCGTGAAGACAGACCTTTTTAACCTGATTATAAGCGAAGTTGGGCTGGGCGGCCTACCCGTCCGTTCCGAACAGATTCGAAACTTGTCAGTCAAAGACAGCGCGCGCCGTATCGATAAGGTGCTGAACACGGAGTCCAAACTCGTCCGCTGGAAGGGAACCTGGCCTCCCGGCACGCTGCCTGATGTGGCTGCGATTCACACTGCGGACAAGGCGCTTGCCGAGGCACTCGCTGCTATTCCTCAGGTGCCCGCCACAATCACTGCAGCCAGACAGGCTCTTGCCAATATCACGACGGACAATATCACCAGGGCGTCGGAGGCGCTCTCCACCGCCAAGAAAGAATTGACGGATGCGCAGAATGCCGATCCTCAAGTTCCTGCCGACATCACTGCGGCACAAACGGCGGTCATTACCGCGACGACCGCGTTGGCAAGCGCAACCAAAACCTCCGACGGAATTGCGCTGACCAATGCGGCCAACTTTACGCCGAACAATGCCGAGAGCGCGAAGACCGGTCTCTACTCGCTGGAAAAGGCAGACCTCTTCAACATCCTGTGCATCCCTCCTTATTTACAGACCGGCGATGTGGATAACGATTCCCTGGTCGGGGCCGCCGCCGCATACTGCGAAAAGCGTCGCGCCATGTTGCTCGTGGATCCGCCCACGACGTGGAACGACAAAGACAAGGCGAAGAGTGGTGTCACGAATATCGGCACAAGCAGCAAGAACGCCGCACTGTTCTTTCCACGTTTGAAACAACCCAATCCTTTGCACGATAACCAGGTAGAAGACTTCGTCCCCAGCGGCGCCATAGCTGGTATCTTCGCACGCACGGATACGCAGCGTGGCGTCTGGAAGGCGCCTGCTGGTTTAGAGGCTTCACTGAACGGAGTCCCGGAGCTAAGCGTCCCGCTCACTGACGCCGAGAACGGAGAACTCAACCCTCTCGGCGTGAATTGTCTGCGCGCCATGCCTGCCTCAGGCCGTGTTGTGTGGGGTTCGCGCACACTGCAAGGCGACGATCGCCTGGCATCAGAGTGGAAATACATTCCGGTCCGTCGTACGGCACTCTTCATTGAAGAAAGTCTGTATCGTGGAACTCAGTGGGTGGTCTTTGAGCCGAACGATGAACCCTTGTGGGCGCAGATCCGTCTTAACCTCGGCGCGTTCATGCAGAACCTGTTCCGCCAGGGCGCGTTCCAGGGCACCACGCCCCGCGATGCCTATTTCGTCAAGTGCGATAAGGAAACCACGATTCAAAACGATATCAACCTCGGCATCGTCAATATCGTGGTCGGATTCGCCCCACTCAAGCCCGCCGAGTTCGTGATCATTAAGATACAACAGATGGCAGGCCAGATTGCGACATAACTGAAGGAGGAGCCATGGCTCAGTTTAGCGTGAACGCACAACGGTTCGATCCATACAAGAATTTCAAATTTCGCGTCAAGTGGGACGGTAAATACGTTGCAGGGGTGAGTAAAGTTGGTGCTCTAAAGCGGACGACCGAGGTCGTTGAACACCGTGAAGGGGGAGACCCAAGCTCGAGCCGAAAGTCCCCTGGGCGGACGAAGTATGAAGCGATTACCCTCGAGCGCGGCGTGACACACGATCCTGAGTTCGAAAAATGGGCGAACAAGGTGTGGAACTATGGAAACGCACTCGGCGCCGAGGTCTCGCTCAAGGACTTCCGAAAAGAAATCATTATCGAGATGTACAATGAGGCCGGTCAACTCGCCACGGCGTACAAAGTGTACCGCTGCTGGGTGTCCGACTTTCAAGCTCAGCCGGATTTAGATGCGAATGCGAACGCGATCGCCATTCAAAGCATCAAGCTCGAAAATGAAGGGTGGGAACGAGACGCGGAAGTACCTGAACCGACGGAAGCAGTACTGACGTAATAGCGTGAATCATGAGCGCGTCATTTTCGGCATCACAGTTGTTGGGGATATGGGAGACAGGGCTGACATTGACGCCGTTGCGACGGGCACTCCTCTTGGCATCGTTACTGACAGATGAGGTGGATGCGCGCGCCGTCTCTTCCTTGCCGGTTGGCGAGCGTGATGCACAGATACTGAAGGTGCGTCAGAAGCTGTTTGGGGATGCCATGTCCTGCCTGATACGTTGTCCGGACTGTGATCAGTCGATAGAGTTTGTTTTGCGAGGATCGGATTTCCTCTCGACAAGTCGATCGGAAAGACCAGAAGAAATCGCGATCACAATGGATGGCTACGAGATGACGGTGCGAGTGCCGACAAGCGCCGACCTGCTGGAAGTTGCCGCAGCAGGCGATCTGGACGCAGCAAGGAAGCATGTGCTGCGCCGGTGCGTGATCACAGCGAAGAGAGAACACACCGAACTGCCCGCGTCGGAATTTCCGGAAGCTGTCACACAGCGCATTGTTGAAGCCATGGAGGAATACGATCCTCTTGCTGCCCTCGAAATAGCCGTGTCTTGTCCGTATTGTAGTAGGCGATGGAATGTTCCGTTCGATATTGGGGTGTTTCTCTGGGCTGAAATTCAAGCATGGTCCAAACGATTGTTGCTGGACGTGCATACGCTGGCCGCAGCGTATGGATGGCACGAGGCCGACATTCTGAACCTGAGCTTATCTCGGAGGCAGCACTATCTCCAGCTGGTGATGGGCTAATGGATCATCTGGATCGGCTTATCCAGAGAAGCATAGCACCGGTGGATGCCATTGTCCCTCGGATGAGGACGGCATTCGAACGCGACACCTCCGATCAAAGTGTGGAGACGCAATTTGGGCACCGAGAGTCTGAACGCCTCCCTCATGTGAAATCTCAAGACGAGGAGGTGCGGGAAGTCTTACGTCGCGATGACGCGCAGGATAAGAGAGAGCGGGTTAATGCACTACACAAGGTGCCGGTGTCACAGATGATCTCTCCCGATGAGACGGCGGATACCAGCGAACGCAGTGCGACGCGACCGACAAGTATCTTGAGTGACTCGCATCAGGCGGTTTCCGACTTGGAGAAGCCATCGATACAGGCTGAGGGTAGTGGGAGCGTGTCGTCGATACGTCTTGAGGAGCATGCCGAACGCAGGGATGACTTGGTGGATCCAACAATCCAGCCATCCCATTCAATGCGCGAGCGAAAACAATTCGTGATGTCGAACTCGTTATCAGACGGGCAGGAGGCTACCGGCCAAAGAATGCGAGACCAGCATGGAATTCCTCAGGCGCACATGAATCCTCTGTCTCCCATGATGGATGCGAGAGACACCTCTGATCGAAAGAGTCAAAATGACCCTCCGTCAGATTTTTCCGAGAGACAGCCGCAACTACTGCCCCATCAATCAGGGCCTCTCTTCGAATTGCCAACCGCCCAGATGTCGGCCGAGAAGGGAGCCACGACTAGAGAGACTGTTCCAACTATTCATGTGACCATCGGCCGTATAGAGGTTCGCGCGACGCAGCAAACCAAGAGCGCCATGTCTCACGCGCGCCAGGTCTCTTCCGTGATGACGTTGAAGGACTATCTGAGGAATCGAGAGAGAGGGGTGCAAGGTGAGTAGTCCGCTCGCCATCGCCGGAGTGACGGCTGTGCTGAAAGACCTTCTTAACGTAGGGCTTGGTTCTCCCCCAGATCTCTCGAGCCTAGGGACGGTCACAGTCACAGCGCTGCCTCCTGATCGAATCACGACCGGAACCACCGAGCCGAATCAAGTGAACCTGTTTCTCTACCTTGTCTCTCCGAATCAGGGATGGAGAAATGTCGGCCTCCCTTCTCGAAATGGCGAGGGCGAACACCTCACCAACCACCCCCTCGTGCTGAACTTGCATTATCTCATCACGGCCTACGGGTCGGACGAACTGCATGGCGAAATTCTCCTGGGTCGCGCCATGCAGATCCTCCATGAAACACCGGTTCCCAGCCGTCAAGCCGTCCGCAGCGCGTTGGCGGGCCCCCTCCTTCCTTCCGGTTCACTCATGGCGGACGATCTTGCAGACCAAGCCGAATTGATCAAGATCAGTCCGCAATCACTAAGCAGTGAGGAAATGTCGAAGCTCTGGACGGCTTTTCAAGCGAAGTATCGCCCATCGGCGGGATACATGGTCTCGGTAGTGTTGATCGAGTCCACGGGTGCGGTGAAGACGCCCTTGCCTGTGTTGAAACGAGGGAAAGAGGACCGAGGAGTCAAAGCGACGACCGGTAGATTGCCGTTCATCGAAGCAGTTCGCTTCGATCGAGGCAAGCCTGCCGCAGAACTTGGGGCCGTCATAACGGTTTCGGGGCAATCTTTCGTCGGAGACGAGATCGAAGCGATCTTGTCTCACCAACGACTTGGCGATCGAGTGCCGAGTCTTCTCGTTACACAAACAGATGAACAAAATATTACGGTGACAGTGCCGAATGCGTCGCAGGCCGTCGGCACGACGACAGTGGGAGAGACGTGGCCTGCTGGGTTCTACAGCCTGCGTCTTGTCATCACCAGAATGGTCGACAACGAAGCGGTCAGGTTTGAAACCAACGAATACCCCTTGGCTCTCGCACCGAAGATCGTAAACCGAACTCCGGCGAACGCCGCGGCAGGGAACGTCACTGTCGAAGTCACCGTCCAACCGAGCATTCAGCCGCGCCAGCGCGTGTCGCTGATGTTTGGAAGTCGAGAAGTCCAGGCTCCGGCGGTGAGTGCGGTGACGGGCAAGGTGGCCGTCACCGTTCCGAGTGTCCCGCCCGGAACGGAAGGAGAGTATCTGGTGAGAGTACGTATAGACGGAGTGGATAGCATCCCCCTTAAAGCAGTTCCTGCAGGGACACTTCCGCAGTTCGACGAGAATCAGATTGTGAAGGTGACCTAGTGGCGGCGACGTTAAACCATTGGCAGGAAAAGAACGACGAGTTTCTCCAAGCGGCTGTCGCGTGGCTTCGCCTCAAGCTGTTGCGTCTCGCGGCTTATGGACTGAACAGCAGCACGTTTGCGACGCAAGCCGTATGGAGAGAAGCGATGGGGACAGAGGCCAAAGAAGTCGCGTCTCTGGTGGCCGGACAGTTCCATCTCGAAGCCGGCAAGATTCATCGGTTGGCCCGTCAAGCCATCCCGCCTCCGCCGCGCTTGGTGTTCGATGATAATCAAAAGGTGACCATCTCATGAACGATCTTGCGGTTTGGCACAAGAACAACGAGGAATACCTCTCCGCTGCGATCGACTGGTTGCGGCTGCGGCTGATCCGTTTAGCGGAGCAGCACCAGGCGCCGGCCGAAGTCCCTTCTTCTCCGCCTCCGTCTCCGAAAAAACAAAGCTTCTGGAATCGACAGCGAGACGAGGCGGACTCATCGCCCCTAGAGCAAGAGTCAGGCGCCCACGCCGGTAACCCACAGATCGAATACGTTCCGGCGGCCATGACTCAGGCAGCTACAGCGGAACCGCCGCCCGCGCTGATGATCCTGAGCCGTCGGTTAGGGTTGGGGAAGTTCGAGGAGCATATCCTGCTGCTCTGCGCAGCCATGGAGCTCGATACGCGCATCGCCGCGCTCTGCGCTCGCGCCCAAAACGACCCGTCGCGTCCCTACCCCACTTTTGCCCTCGCGCTTGCCCTGTTTGACGATCCAGTGTGGGAGGCGCTTTCCCCGGAGCGCCCGCTGCGCTACTGGCGGTTAATCGAGATCAACCAACCGGGCGCGCAACCCTTAACTAGCAGTGCGCTACGCGCCGACGAGCGCATCGTGAGCTATCTGAAGGGACTCAATTACCTGGACGACCGACTGATGCTGTTGTTGGCGCCGCTCACCGAGACGGTGGACGACTTGCCGGCATCCCAGCAGCGGCAGGCGGATACCATCGTTCAACACGTGCGCAACGCCTCCCACGGACTGCCTGTGGTGCATTTGCTCGGCGCGGATTCTGCCAGCAAGCGATCCATCGTGAAGCGCGTGGCGCAAGAGTTGGGTGTGAGCGCCTATCGACTTGCCGCCGACATGTTGCCGGCCACATTTGCCGAGTTGGAAACGCTCGCCCGCTTATACCAGCGTGAAAGCCAGCTGTTACCCATGGCGCTCTATCTCGATGCACAAGACAGCGACAAGGAACTCCCCGCCGTCAATCGATTTCTAGGCAAAATGTCCGGGCTCGTATTTCTGGACACCCGCGAATCCTGGTCGCAATTGGGACGCAATGCGTTGACGCTCGATGTGGCAAAGCCTTCCTCAGCGGAGCAGCAGGAAGCGTGGCGCAAAGTGTTGGGCGAGGCTGAATGCCAGGCCTCTGCATTGCTGGCTGGCCAATTCAACTTGAATCTGCCGGAAATCGAACGAATCGCGCATGGCGCGACAGGCAACGGACAGCCCATCATCGACCGGGTGTGGGATGCCTGCCTCATCGCTGCCCGTCCGCGACTGGATACCCTTGCCCAGCGCCTCGAAGTGAAAGCGCAAACCTGGGATGGCCTGGTATTGCCCGAACCGGAGAAAAAGCTGCTCCGGCAAATCATGGATCAAGTCGGGCGGCGCCACCACGTCTACGAGCGTTGGGGCTTTAGCCGTCGCATGAATCGTGGGTTGGGGATCAGCGCCCTGTTTGCAGGGGAGAGCGGCACCGGCAAGACGCTGGCGGCTGAAGTGATCGCGCACGAACTGAAGCTCAATCTGTACCGTATCGACCTCTCGCAAGTGGTGAGCAAATACATCGGCGAAACCGAGAAAAATCTGCGCAAGCTCTTCGACGCCGCTGAGGATGGCGGAACCATCCTGTTCTTCGATGAGGCGGACGCTTTATTTGGGAAGCGCAGCGAAGTGAAAGACAGCCACGACCGCTATGCCAACATCGAGATCAACTACTTGCTGCAGCGGATGGAGGCCTATCGTGGCTTGGCGATTCTGGCGACCAACATGAAAAGCGCGCTGGACACGGCCTTCATGCGCCGCCTGCGCTTCGTCGTCACCTTCTCGTTTCCTGGCATTCCCGAGCGTACACGGATTTGGGCAAGAGCGTTCCCCAAAGAGACCGAAAAAGAGGGCTTGGATTACGAACGGTTGGCGCGCTTCAATCTGACCGGCGGCAGCATTCAAAATATCGCCATCAACGCCGCCTTCTTGGCGGCGAGTGCGGGAAGTTCTGTGACGATGCCTCTGATTTTCGAGGCTGCCCGCAGCGAATTTCGCAAGCTTGAACGGCCGGTCAACGAGGCCGAGTTCCGCCTAATGCAGTCGGTTGCGGGCCAAGGCAGCAACTAAAAGAGCGCAATCCGTTGCATGAGATAGACGAACCAGCAGTCCAACGCGTCGTTGGATGAAGGAGGGAAACAGGACCATGGCCTCAACTACCTACACCTACCGTGGCGGCAAGAAGCTGCCGTTGACAAAAAGCGCAAGCGAGTTTGTGGTGCGGGCGACGCCGGAACGGCTCCAGGAAGTGGGCATTACCGGTATGAAGAAGATCTCGCCACATTCTTCAAAAGTCATCACCAGTGAGGATCAGCTGAACACGGCAATGGAGCGGGCGAGACGTATCGGAGCGACCGACAATGCCTATTATGAGGCCGAAAGCGGTAAGGAATTTCTGACTACCGATCGCGTCCTGGTCACGTTTAGGGAAGTGTTGCAATCGAGGCAGGTCGATGAGTTTGCCGGTCGCTTCGGTCTGGTGCTGCAGGAAAAATACAGCGACCGTGATTACCTGTTTCAGCTGACCGAGCACACCGGAATGAGTTCCGTCGAACTCGTGGTGCAACTGACCGAGAACGAGTCCATGGTCGAAACCGCGGAAAACGATCTCAACTACCGCGCGACCACATACCAGCCGCTGTCGATACCGACCGATCCCAATTACCCCCGGCAATGGCATCTGCACAAACGTCTGCAGGATCAGGCATTCGATACGCGCGCCTCGGCCCGCTGCGAAGAGGCCTGGGAGATACTCGAGAACTTCGGCAACTTCGATGTCGTCGTCGGCGTCACCGACGACGGCTGCAAGCTGGATCACCACGATTTCAATTCGCCCGGCAAATTTGCGGGCTGGGGTTATTTCCGCGGCAATCGCCTGATCGTGCGGGAAGACATCGACGCACAGCCGTCCCAAATGTACAAGCCCGGCGCCAATCACGGCACCTCCTGCGCCGGAGTCATCGGTGGGGAGGTGGACGCCGTGCTCACGGTGGGCGCAGCCCCGGGTTGCCGGTTGTTACCGATCCAGTGGGAATCCGATGGACCCTTCCTGCTCATCAGCGATTCCAAGCTGTTGACAGCCCTGAATTACCTCGCGGACAAGGTGGACGTGCTGTCCAATTCTTGGGGCAGCAGTCCCAACTCCATGTACGCCATGGTGGTGGTGAACCGGATCAAAGAACTGGCCGCCACCGAGGGGCGGCGCGGAAAAGGCATTGTGTTCCTTTGGGCGGCGGGCAACGAGAATTGTCCGATTCAGCACAGTGCCGCGGTGGACGTACCCTTTGACGACGGCTGGCAGTGGAATGCCGACGACACTCGCACCTGGGTTGGGGTGAGCACGTCGCGCCAGTTCCGGCACAATCTGGCGGACTTGCCCGGCGTCATGTACATCGCCGCCCTGGCCAGCAACGCCACGCGCAGCCATTACTCGAACTACGGCACGGGCATTGCCTTGTGTGCCCCCTCCAACAACGTGCATGAATACCGACGGTTGACAGTTGTCGGTCTCGGCGTCACCACCACGACCGGTTCCGGCAGCGGCGTGACCCCGAGCTTCGGCGGGACATCAAGCGCAACGCCGTTGACGGCCGGCGTGGCGGCCTTGACCATTTCGGCCAATCCCAACCTGAGTGCGGCACAGGTCATTTCCGTCCTCAAGCAGACCGCCTCCAAGGATCTGAGCTTCGAGGGGTATCCGCGCACACCATCGGCCAGCTTCGATCCCAGCCCAACCTGGGATGTATCGCCCATCGCACCCTTCGACCAAGGGAATTTTGCAAACAATGGAGTCGCCGACGGATCGTGGAGTCCCTGGTTCGGGCATGGCCGAGTTGATGCCGCGGCGGCAGTGGCCGAGGCGCGCCGGCTGCCGGACGGCAATGTCGGCAATCAGGTCTATCGTCAGGTCTCGGTGCCGGTCCTGCACATTCCCGACAACGATCCGGCGGGTGTGCGCGATACCGTCCGCTTTCCCGACAGCGCGACTGCGGGTTCGGTCAAGGTCACGGTGGATATCACCCATACCTATATCGGCGACTTACGCTTGACACTCGCTGCGCCATCGGGAACCACAGTCGTGTTGCACGACCGTAACGGTGGCCGCACCCAAAACCTCAAAAAGACGTTCGACCCATCTACTACGGCCGGCCTCACGGCATTGTCGGGTCAGGCAATACAGGGAACATGGACCTTGTTCGTACAGGATCTGGCTGCGATCGATACGGGCCTGCTAAATCGGTGGGAAGTTGAGATTTCTGGACAACAGACCAATGCGGTCGAGGTCTCGGAAGCGCCGGGTGTCAGTATTCCGGACAACAGCCAGGCTGGGATCGAACGCCTGCTGCACACAGCTGGCGACGGCAGCCTGCGGGACATTGCGGTATCCGTAGATATCACCCACACCTATATCGGCGACCTCAGCGTCAGCCTCATCGCACCCAATGGCACCAGCGTCGCTCTGCACGAACGCAGCGGCGGCGACGCTGACAACCTCATCAAGACCTACACTCCCGTCACCACGTCAGGTCTGGCCTCGCTCCGTGGCCAGCCGGTACAAGGCGCTTGGCGATTGCGGGTGGCCGACCTAGAGGCCAGGGATACTGGCAAGCTCAATCGTTGGGCGTTGAAGATCAGCCCATGACGAAACGAGAGGTTCAGCACGAGAGGAGCAGAACATTGCGTAGACCCCATTGGACGGTCAATGAAGCGGAGTTCCGCCCGATGCAGGCGGTGGAGGCGAAGGCATGAACATCAAGCTTCATATCGAACGGCTGGTGTTGGACGGGGTCAACATTGCACCTGGTCAGCATCATGTATTGCAAGCCGGCGTGGAGAGCGAACTAGGTCGGTTGCTTACTGAGAGAGGGCTGT
Organism: Nitrospira sp.; assembly: GCA_030456405.1. Next base: position 24,009 of record JAKDNQ010000002.1, on the reverse strand, counting down.
CGCCCGATCTTGCTCAAGGAATTGCCGTGCCACGTATATCCACAGGTGGCATCCAATTGACCAACGACAACCCGACGCAAATGGGTCAGCAAATCGCACAATCGGTGTATCGGGGAATCGGTCATGAATAAGACACCCGTGGCTCAGCAATCCAAGACGGCAAGTTCGTTGCCACTCACGCTAGGCATCCTTCAGCGCCAATGTGCCTGCGGAACGCACACGATGGGCGGCGGGCAGTGTGCGGACTGCGCGAAGAAAACCAGCCCTCTACAGCGGAAGCTTGCCATTGGCGCAAGCCATGATCCGTTGGAACAAGAAGCCGATCGGGTTGCCGATCAGGTGATGGCAGCACCGGCACATTGCGCCGTGAGTGGAACACCACCACACATCCAGCGATTCACCGGACATTCGACAGGAGAAAATGGTACAGCTCCCGCTAGCGTAGACCGGGTTCTGGCCAGTTCCGGCAGGCCACTGGAGCCAGCGTTTCGGCAGGATATGGAACAGCGGTTTGGCCATGACTTTTCTCGAGTGCGGGTGCATTCCGACGCGGCTGCCGAGCAGTCGGCGCACGAGGTGAACGCTCATGCCTACACGGTGGGACACAACATTGTGTTTGGTGCGGGTAAGTTCGCAACTGGGACAAACGAAGGACGGCGGCTGATCGCTCATGAGCTGACGCATGTGGTGCAGCAGTCGGCTGCAGGGGGGATTGTTGGTCAAACCGAAGAAAAACGTGAGCCGCCCCCTATTGTGCTGGCGGAGAATTCCGCGAGCCATACCGCCACAGGTGCAGATGTCATTCATAACAACGGCCACATAAACGTCAGCCCAAGTAACGGCTCTATTCTCTCGCGCTTCCCGTCGCCCGTTAGTTTTGGCGTTTACAAGCCTGGTTTGTCCATCATGCCCCCTGTGATTAAGGAGGGATATGACGGAAAAGCTTACACAGCAATCAAAACTGGGTGGGACCTGAGTTCATGGGAGCGACGCTGGCAGATTTATGATGCGGCAGACAAACTCCTCTACGAAATGTATTACACCCTGCCGGAGCCGACGCTGTACATCCCGAAAGACGTGGTCGCCAAGGGCGTGGCTGGTGGAGGAGCCACCCCCTGGTCTGTCTGGCACGAAGTCACCGAAACCGGAGTTCCTTTCGGTGGATCAGACGAGGATAATTTTCCATACACGCATATGAAGTTTTACGTCTATGAGACGTGGAAAGATTTCATGGCGGACCCAAATGCCAAGCTATCCGATATCAAGCAAGATGGGGAGCTCGGCGCGGAACCGAGCATGCTAACGCCCCTCGAATCTTCGATAGCTAAGGGTGCGGGCTCGGTGGTTGACTACGGCAGTGTTGTGGCGATGCATGAAGCCTACCTCCGCGAGATTTACGACAAGTCTGCCAAGGGTATCACGGAGTCGGCAAAAGAGTTGGTCAGCAAAGGCCTGCCGCAGGGCGACGCGGCCAAGTGGGCCAACGAAGCCCGCAATGTGCTCAAGGACAAGATCAGGACAGACGGCAACCCCATTCTCAAAAAGGTCTTCGAATCACGCAATCTCAACACATACCTTAACAAGCTCGGCCCCAGTTATGAACAGCTTTTTCAGAAGTATGCCAAGCAAGGGCTTTCGCCGGAAGAAATCAACAAAAAGATCATCGGTAGTTCAGGCAAAGCGAATATAAAGGTAAATCGTTGGAGCGGGCGGCTCAAGGTTGCAGGTAGAATCATGATCGCCATTGACATTGCTTTAGCCGGAGTACGGGTATATCTGGCCCCAGAGGGTGAGAAAACTAAAGTAGCTCTTGAAGAGGTGGCTCGCATTGGCGGTGCGCTCGCTTTTGGCGCTTTGGGCCTTAAAGGCGGTGCTGCGGCTGGTGCGGCGATTGGCGCTCTTTTTGGTGGCGCAGGTGCGGTTCCGGGTGCAATCATCGGCGGCATCTTAGGCGGTATTGGAGGCGCTATTTTCGGGGGCTGGCTAGGCCAAACTGCGGTCGAGAAACTCTATGAAATGTTGCCGCCGTCAGATTGTGTCTTCGAGGGCGACTTCAAAGAGGAGGACCAGTAATGATGGGATGTGCAGCATTGGTATGGACGGCGGATGAACTTCGCGTTATGACAAGTAGCAGCGAATTCAGGCACAGGTTTGCCATTGCTCCTGGCGAACGCTATGGCCTTCGGCTATCGTCAGACGATGCGGGACTTCTTTACCTCCGCACTATTAACGACCGGCAACCGTTTTGGGTGAGTTTTGATAGGGGAAGTAATTTTGAGCCAGTTCCGGTGATTCCGGCTGAGCATTTCCCGATTTCAGCTTACAATTATAAAGTCCATCCTGCCTCGGGAGTCATTAGCGCTCTAGGTCGCGACGTGCTCTGGATCTACACTGTGACAACCAGCCAGTGGCAGCCACGAGAACTACCGTCAGATGTACACGTTCGTGATGTAAGTCTCGATCGGCAGCAGGGACTCTGGTGTGCAGGTTCAATTGACTCGCGGCGCATCCCAGGTGAGGAAACCGAAGCGGCGATGCGTTATCAACCTGCGCCTGGCGCATCTTTCCAGCCTCGTTCACTGAGTCTGTCACCTCTCGACGCAGTCGGGGTAATAAAGGAAGGAGGCCTGGCTGAACTTCGCACCGTTGATGCCGAGTCTGAGCCTGTCGTTGCCACCTCCATTTGCTCCTGGCTTTTGGATGACAGTTCCTCCTTCATCTTTACCTTGGTTCAGAAACGCACGGATGTCAGAAGGTTGAAGGGAGAGATGATTTGCAATATTGATCGTTCACAACTAAGCATGTTGCGTGTGTTCACTCATCAAGGCAGTGTATGGCAGGGCAGTGGGAATGTTTGGAAGCAATACTCTATCGTTGCGCCAATCGTAAAGGCACTTACGATCTCGAGGCGTCAGATTCTTATTCGCGGGTTGGACGTTCGCAGGGATAAGATTGCAGCCGCTGTGGAAGTCAGCCCGCCGGGAGTCGGCGATATCGCTCAGGAGCCGGAGTTCACCGCTGTTTGCATATCAGTAGACGGAGGGATGTCTTTCCAAGTAACACATCGTCTCGCTTTCAAAATCGGCGGAGAGTTTCAGGCCGTGGCCTGGCTTAACTGAAGGCTCAACCGGGTAGGGGGGAAGAAAAGGGCGTCAGGCCGTTTCCGAGATTTGACGTAGAAAAGGGGACAGGCTTCTTTTTAGACTCAAGAGGTATGCCAGCGACCGGAAGAGCGAGAGTCCCTTTGGATGGGGAGCGAAGGGATTGGAGTGAATTGATTGGTAAGAAAAGCAGAGAATTCAAAGGAGAGGAATTTTATCTTGGTAGTGAATGTCCCCATTGTGTTCCTTGCGGATAACTGCGTAGCCACACCAAACGGATAAGGTCAGAGAAAACTCTCTGAGCGCATGCCGTGAATGAAGGATTGAGTTGATGAATCCACGAATGCAAGCCCTAACACAGGTTGCGCCAACACCTTTCTTCATGCCTGTGCCAAGAGGAATTCTCCAACGCAAGTGTGCCTGCGGGACTCACATGATGGGCGGAGGGCAGTGTACGGACTGTGCGAAGAAAAAAAGCAGTCTACAACGGAAGCTTGCGATTGGCGCGAGTAACGACCCGCTGGAACAGGAGGCGGACCGGGTTGCTAATCAGGTAATGGCGAGGCCAGCACGATCCTACGTCAATTCTGTCTCGCCACACATTCAGCGATTCTTGGGACATGCAACCGAGCAGGCAGGCCAGGCCCCCGCCAGCGTCGACCGTGTGCTTGCCAGCTCGGGCAGGCCACTGGAACCTTCGGTGCAACATGAGATGGGGCAACGCTTTGGATGCGACTTTTCGCAAGTGCAGGTGCACACCGGTAAAGATGCCGAGCAATCTGCTCGTGAGGTGAATGCTCATGCCTACACGGTGGGACACGACATTGTGTTTGGTGCAGGTCAGTTTGCACCGGGGACGAATACCGGACAGCGGTTAATTGCCCATGAATTGATGCATGTGGTGCAACAAGCGGGCAACGGCTCCGGCCAGGTTCAGCGTCAGCCGGAAGTGGAGAAAAAACAGCCTAAAAGCGATCTAGGGAAAGAGCTAAAAAAGAACGAATTGTTCCAGAAGTTGCCTGATATTGCCCAGGAGAAAATCCTGGATGAAATCGATAAGGCCCCGGAAACGGTCACCAAAGCGATCTTCGATAAAATCATTGATCTCTCCCCGATCGACGAGCAGTACAAAGAAGGTCTGAAAAAAGTCGGCGAAGCGATCATCAAATCGATTACAGGAGGAAAACCGCCGTCCACCAGCATTTGCGATGTGCCGGGCTATCATGAAGGCAAATCTTCTGCGTACAAAGGCATGTGCTGCAGAGGGTCGATCGAAAGCGCAATGGGTTGCTGCCCAAAAGATAAGTTTGCATACAATGATCCTCTTTTCTGCTGCAAGGCGGACGAGTTTGTCAATGCCGATAACAAATGCGAGAAATTCTCGGGCACCACACCCATTACACCCTGCCTGCCGCCGGGCAAAAAAGATGCGCTAGGGAAATGCTGCATGCCGCCGTTCCAGGTTATTCAGGGCATCTGTACCAGTCCGCTTCCGAAACCTTCGTCGCCAGCGCAGCCGCTCAGTTTGAATTTCACGCTCGGCGTGATCGACGATTTTGACATAGACAAGTCTGTCCTCAACAGTCGGCAACAACCCCAGTACGATAAGGTAAAAAGTGAAATTCTCAGGATTCTTGAAACGTGCCCTGCGACTGTGGTCACCGTGACCGGTTTTGCCGATAAACCCGGTACCGAGGCACACAACCAGGATTTGGGGCAGCGGCGTGCCGATCATGTCAAGTTCCTGCTGAACCTCGACTTGATAAAACTCGCCATAGGCCCTTTGATAATCGCTCGTTCGGAAGGTGAGAACAAGCCGGCCGATGTCGCAGCTGGAGAGGAGTTCTCGGCACGGAATAGAAGGGTAGAGGTCGAAATCAATTCTCAATGCCCGCCGCTCGGCAGTCTTTCTTTATCGAAGCCTGCCCCTGAAATGCCTTTCCGCCCAACATTTCTGAGGCGATCAATAGCAGGAGATTTTAGATGACCACCTTCCCCAACTCCCCCAAACTCCTCAAAGGCGGCGTCGTGCTGATAGACCCGGAGTCCGGTGCGGTGTTGCGCATCATCGCATTGCAATACAACCCGGATACATTGAGCCGCACCTTACAGGTGAAAGGCATGAGTGAGGGCGGTGATCGCTCGGAAGCGTTGCGCCTGAAGGGGCCGCCGGTAGAGACCATTAAACTCGATGCGGAGATCGACGCCACGGATCACCTGGAGTTTCCCGATCAAAACCCCAACGCGGCTCAACTTGGCATTCATCCGCAGCTTGCGGCGTTGGAAACGATTGTCTACCCGACAAGCGGCCAGCTACAGTCCAACAACAGCCTGGCCCAGGCCGGCACGTTGGAGATCGCGCCGATGGAAACGCCGCTGACGCTCTTTATCTGGAGCAAGAACCGCATCCTGCCGGTGCGGATCACGGATTTCAGCGTCACCGAGGAGGCGTTTGACGCCGCGCTGAATCCCATCCGCGCCAAGGTAAGTCTCGGCATGCGGGTGTTGAGCGTGGACGACCTGGGCTTTGCGCATAAGGGCGGCAGCTTGTTCATGAGCTATTTGCAATCCAAAGAGCAACTGGCCGCCAGGAGCCAGGGCGGTGCCTTCAGCACACTTGGTATCGGTGGGATTCCATAAAGGAGAGCGTGCATGACCAATCCTTTGCAATCACTTTTTCAGGCCAGCGCTCTGAAGACCATGCTCTTCCCGCCTACCAGTCGTTACCACGGCATCGATACGACCACCCTCGAAACCTCCGAAGGCAAGACGGTCATTTATCTGCGCAGACGCTTCGTGCCGGCACCCGAGCGCTTCGAGTTGCTGCAAGAGCATGTGGTCACTCAAGGCGAACGGCTAGACAACATGACGGCCCTTTATCTCGGTGATCCGGAACAGTTCTGGCGCATCTGCGATGCTAATGGGGCAATGCATCCAGAGGCGCTGGAGGAAATCGGTCGCCGGTTGCGCATTACTTTGCCAGAGGGCATACCGGGGTTGCGCAATGGTTAACGGCATCAATCTCACTTTGATGATCGGCCCGCTGGTGCCCATCCCGGTACCGCAGTCGGTGCTCGATGCTTTGACCAGCGTGGAGGTCACGACCAAGGACAAGGGCTCCAGCGGTTTCCAGTTGTCCTTCAGTCTCAGCAAGAGGTCGCCGCTGCACACCCTGTTTCTGTTGAGCGGAGGCGCACCGCTCCTATTCATGCGGGTGGTGATCGTGGTGACGATGAGAGGGACGCCCGACGTCATCATGGACGGGGTGATCACCAATCATCAGATCTCGCCGGGCGGCGACACGTCCCACCCGACGCTGGTCATCACCGGCGAGGATCTGACCGCGTTGATGAACCAGCAGGATTTCAGCGGGTTTCCCTTCCCGGCCATGCCGGCCGAGGGCCGGGTGGCGCTGCTTCTGTTGAAATACGCGATGTTCGGCATCATCCCGCTCATCGTGCCCAGCATCCTCATCGACATTCCGATCCCGACTGGCAACATTCCGAGCCAACAAGGGACCGATCTGGCCTATATCAAGGCATTGGCCGATCGGGTGGGCTACGTGTTCTATCTCGACCCAGGCCCAGTGCCGGGCGTCAACAAAGCCTACTGGGGACCACAGATCAAACTGGGTGTGCCGCAGCCTGCTCTAAACATTGACATGGACGCCCACACCAACGTGGAGAGCCTGAGTTTCAGCTTTGACAATCAGAAGAACAAGATCCCGACGGTGTTCATCTATAACGAGCTGACTAAGGCCATCATCCCCATTCCCATCCCGCCGATCACGCCGCTTAATCCGCCCCTCGGACTCATCCCGCCACTGCCCACCAGCCTGTTCGATTTAAAGCCCGTGGACTCGAGCTTGTCCAAACGCTCTATCCCACAGGCCATCATGATCGGCGTGGCCAAGGCGGCCCAGTGGGCGGACGCCGTGACCGGGGAAGGCAACCTGGACGTGCTGCGTTACGGCCGCATCCTCAAGGCCCGGCAATTGGTGGGCGTACGTGGCGTGGGGCCGGCGTTCGAAGGGGTCCACTACGTCACGAGCGTGACACACAAGATCAAGCGGGGGGAATATAAACAGAGCTTCAACCTAAGCCGCAACGGTCTCCTTTCCACGGTTCCCAAGGTGATGCCATGAGCATGGACGAAGAGACCGAAGGCTTGAAACACTACTACGGGAAATATCGCGGCACGGTGATTATCAATCTGGACCCGGAACAGCGGGGCCGCATTATAGCCCTTGTTCCCGATGTGCTTGGAATCACGCCTTCGAGCTGGGCCATGCCTTGTGTGCCCATTGCCGGTAAGCAGGAGGGGATGTTTGTGGTGCCACAGATAGGCGCAGGCGTGTGGATCGAGTTTGAGCAGGGCGACCCTGACTATCCAATTTGGGTTGGTGGTTTTTGGGGCGCGTTCGCTGAGGTTCCTACAGCGGCTTTAGCGCCCCCACCGATTCCGCCGGGACAAAGCATCGTTATTCAATCGACCTTACAACATTCATTGATTATCAGCGACGCCGCGCCGATACCCATACCTGCCCCGATACCGGCTCCCGCGCCTCCTGGAACGGGAGGGATTATTCTCAGGAGTCCAAGCGGAGCAATGATCGTTGTGAATGATACCGGCATTTACATCCATAACGGAAAAGGGGCATCTATCGAAATGCTAGGACCGAGCGTGATGATCAACAAAGTGGCATTGGTGGTGACCTGATATGCCAGGGTTTCTCGTCCATGTCGGCGCTCAGGTGTTGTGTGCTCACGCGGGTCAGGCGACACCCACTGTGCCGAATCCGCGTGTGACCGTGAGCGGTCAGCCGACGGTTTTGATCACGGCGCCTTATGTTGTGGCTGGATGTACCTTCCCACCGCCGCCTGCTGCCAACGGCCCGTGCGTCACCGCGCAATGGTTGATAGGGACAGCCCGTGTGTTATCGAACGGTCAGCCATTGGTCGTGCAGAGCAGCCAGGCGATCTGTGCGCCGACCGGAACCCCACTCTTGATCATCGTCACCCAGCCGCGCGTGAGCGCCTTGTGAGGCACGTATGAACATCGATTATCCGTTCCACTTCGACAGCCGCAGACGCACCGCCACCACCGGCGAGGATGACCACATTCGGGACATGATCGAACAGTTCCTCTTCACCAATGCCGGTGAGCGGGTGAATCGACCGGATTTTGGCAGTGGTCTGTTGCAATTGATTTTTTCGCCAAACAGCCCCGAACTCGCCGCTACCTTGCAATTCACCGTGCAGGCTGGCTTGCAGCGCTGGCTCGGTGATGTGATCGAAGTACAGGCACTGGAGGTGACGAGTCAGGAGGCGACCTTGCGCGTTGATCTGAAATACCTGGTTCGACGCACGCAAGAAACCCGCGTCGCCACATTTACCCGGAGCACGTCATGAGTACGCTTGTTTGTCGTGATGAACGACGGCGTGAAACTGTACGCCAGCATGCGCAACTCAACGGCCTCGATTATCTGGAACTTGGATCGGACCAGCGCGCGCTGACGGTGTACTTTCTTGGGAAGGCGCCGGTCTCGTTGGAACCGGCCAACATCCTCATTGAAGGAGGTCGGCGGATTCGTGACGTCAAGGTTCAGGAAGTGAAGGTCACCAGAACCGACATGGCCGGACTGGACGATTTCATGGAAGTCATGACCGATAAGGCAGGGGATTTTTCCACCTATACCCTGCGCGTGGTGAGTCGGGATGAGCGGGGCCACTATCCGCATCCCTCGTTCGATCCGCGCTATGACCGAGTCGAATTCAGCTTCAAGGTGGATTGCCCCAGCGATCTCGATTGCAAGCAGCCGCTCGTGTGTCCACCGGAACCGCGTGATGAGCCGGTCATCAACTATCTCGCGAAGGACTACTCCAGCTTCAGACAACTGATCTTGGATCGTTTGGCGCTGGTGATGCCGGAGTGGCAAGAGCGCCATGTGCCCGATTTGGGGATTGCGCTGGTGGAAGTGCTGGCATATGCGGGCGACCACCTCAGTTACTATCAGGATGCCGTGGCGACGGAGGCCTATCTCGATACCGCGCGGCAGCGCATATCGGTGCGCCGTCATGCGCGCCTTGTGGATTACATGCTGCACGAAGGTTGCAACGCGAGAACCTGGGTCTGTGTCGAAACTGACAGCGATCTGACGTTTGACGATCCGAGCAAGATCTATTTCATCACGAATCTCGATCGTGTCCCTCAAGTCATCACTGAAGAGGATCTCCTCCGCCAAGCGACCGGCGTTTACGAAGCGTTCGAGCCGATCACCACGGAACCGATACGGCTCTACATGAAGCAACACGAGATTCATTTGTATACATGGAGCGATAAGGAATGCTGCCTTGTGCGAGGCGCGACGACAGCGACGCTGATCGGCCGCTGGATCGAACCGCTATCAGGCCCGCCACCCGGCTGTAAGCCTGGTCACGATGCGACGCAGCAAGCAGGGTCCAAGCCGGCTGACACCGCGACTGGCGATGCGCTTCATCTCAAGCCCGGCGATGTCTTAATTTTCGAGGAAGTGATCGGTCCGAAAACCGGTAATCCGGCAGACGCCGATCCGACGCATCGCCATGCGGTGCGGCTGACGGCTATCCAGCATGGTTACGATCCGCTCCATCCGGAAATCGCCATCACTGAGATCACCTGGGCCGAAGAAGATGCCTTGCCGTTCCCTTTGTGCCTCTCGGCGATGGGACTTCCGCCCACATGCGAAGTGATCGAGAAGATCAGCGTCGCTCGCGGCAATCTTGTCTTGGTAGATCACGGCATCACCGTTCATGAGGATTTGGACCCGGTGCCGGTCAAGGAAACCATTGAGGAATGCGATTGCCTGGGCGGGATCACCGAGACGGTGGTGATTCCGGAGCGGTACAGGCCAGTTCTGAAGAAGACTCCGTTGACGTTCAGCCAGCCGATAGGTGGAGCTGTTCCAGCGGCGCAGCTGCTGGTGCAAGATGTACGGAGAGTTTTACCCCACGTGTATTTGAAAGTTCTCCCGTATACGTCGGATGGTCAGTCTGCTTTACTTTCATGGAGCGATCTCAGCGACCCAACCGCGTTAGCTCTGAGACTGAAATCTGCCACAGATGAACATGCCAAAATTCTTTTAGGCAAACTCTCCGTTACGACAAGGGCAATGCTCGAACGCTTTGATCCTTCCCATGAACCATCTTCCGAACTACAACGTCTCCTCCTCAAAGACCTGATTGTTCTCTGGAGCCCCGTGCCTGATCTGCTCCAGAGTAAGGGGCAGGATCGGCATTTCGTTGTGGAAATGGACAACGATCGTCGCGCTCACCTTCGTTTCGGCGACGACGAGCTGGGGCAGCGTCCGGACGCGGGAACGGCCTTTCGTGCGGAGTACCGTGTGGGCAATGGGCCGAGCGGGAATGTCGGAGCAGGCGCCATGGCGCATCTGGTGACGCGGAGTACTTCGCTGAGCGGCGGTGTCGTCTCGATCCGTAATCCCTTTCCGGCTCGCGGTGGAACCATGCCTGAACCCATTGCAGAGGCGAAGCTCTTCGCGCCTCATGCCTTTCGGCAACGCCTGGAACGGGCGATTACCCCGGAAGATTACGCTGCCATCGTGCTGCGGGAATTCGGCAACCGTGTGCAGCGCGCCGCCGCGACCCTGCGCTGGAACGGGAGCTGGTACGAAATGCTGGTAGCGGTCGATCCCTTGGGACAAGAGGAAGCCGATCGGGCATTGCCCCAGGAAATAGAGAGTAGGCTCCATCGCTATCGCCGCATCGGGCATAACCTGATCGTGAAATCGGCGCGGCGCGTGCCGCTCGACATTGAGCTGATCGTCTGTGTCTTGCCCGGCTATTTGCGTGGCCACGTCAAAGCGGCTCTGCTGGACCTCTTCAGCAACAGGCGATTGACCGATGGTCGGCTTGGGATGTTCCACGCCGATAATGTGAGCTTCGGCGATGGTATTTATCTCAGCACGCTGGTGGCCGCCGCTCAGGCTGTGCCGGGGGTGGAGAGCGTCAAGGTCACCAAGTTGCAGCGGCTCTATGAACCGGCCAACAGCGAAATTGCGAATGGCGTGCTACCGCTCGGCCCGCTGGAAATTGCCAGGCTGGACAATGACCCGAGCTTTCCGGAGAACGGCAGGATGAGTCTCGACGTACGAGGTGGACGATGAACACCGATTGCTGTTGTCCCCCGAAGCATCCAGTAAGCTGTGGTTGTTGTGAGGGCGTAGAGATCTTGACCCCTCTGGCGACGGTCAACCGGCCGGGTCTGCCCGCGCTGTCCTACCGAATCGGCACTCATGCGACCTTCCTCGAAACCATGAAGGCGAGGTTGTCGAGCAGCGAGTTTCCCGCATTAGCCAAGTTGACATCGCGCGAGGCAGACGATCCTGCGATGGCCATGCTCGATGCTTGGGCAACCGTTGGCGATGTCCTCACCTTTTACCAAGAGCGCATCGCCAACGAAGGCTATCTGCCTACCGCCACTGAACGCCGGTCGGTGCTGGAACTGGCGCGGCTGGTCGGCTATCAACCCAGACCAGGAGTAGCTGCCAGCGTCTATCTGGCCTACACCATTGATCCTAACTACAAAGAGGAAACCGTGATTCCGGCGGGCAGCCGCTCACAGAGTATTCCGGCACCAGGGGAGTCGGCGCAGTCATTTGAAACCAGCGAGGATCTGAAAGCACGGGCGCAGTGGAACAATCTAAAGCCACGCATGACACAGCCACAGACTCAAGCAAGCATTGAAGCGGGTGATGGGACAAACAAACGCGTTTATCTGAAGGGTATTTCAACCAATCTCAAGCCCAATGATCCATTACTTGTCGACTTCGGCAGCGACACGCCAGAATTCCACCGGGTACAGGAAGTCGTTCCTGATGCCGCTGCTGATCGTACGTTGGTGATATTTCAGTCGCTCTCGACGCCTGAAGAGGCAACCATCTCTGCAGCCAAGGACAAGCAGCCGCTCAACCTGATCGAGTCGTTAACCCTGCCACCGTCCGTTCCACCGGCAAATTCGCGAAAACTTGTCCGCAGTCTCAATGATCAGTTCGGCGGAAAAAAAGATGATGCTACGAATGTTTCACCACTTCTGAAAACCCTGAACACCAACGAGGCTAGCTACGCCACGTCAAAAGTTTTTGCGCCGGTGCTCAAGGAAACGCTGCGGAGTGCCTCTGCGAACGCCAAGGTCACTCAAGACAGCAAGATCAAGGTGTACGCTCTGAGGGTGAAGGCATCGTTGTTTGGGCATAACGCACCCAGGGAACCAAAATACGAGCCTGCCAGGATCCCCAGAGAGGATGGGCAGGGTTCGGTTGCGAATCCCAAGGCGGGAAATTTGGAACCGCAACCGTGGCCTGAGTGGAAGCCGGATGGTGAAGCCGGTAACGTCCTCTTTCTCGATACGGACTATGACAAACTCCTCAATGGTACCCCCATCGCTGTGGAGCAAATGGGGACACCAGCTGTCGTGCATAGTGACATCATCGTAAATACGCTCTCCCGCGCTGCTTACGGGATAAGCGGTAAGACGACAAAAATTACCCTTGACAAAAATTGGTGGGATCCTGGTGCCGACATCGCGCCTATTCGGACGACCACAGTTTACGCTCAAAGCGAACCACTTGAACTGACAGAGGAACCGATCCTCCAACCCGTCTGCGGCAAGGCTGATGAACTGATTGAACTAGACGGCTTCTACGAAGGTTTGGAAGCCGGGCGTTGGGTCATCGTCTCCGGCGAGCGGGAAATCGATGGCACGACTAGCGTCCGGTTCAGCGAATTGTCCATGTTGTCCACCGTCTCCCAAAGCGTTCGGATGCAATCACAGCCAATCATAACAGGAAGCGATACGCCGACACTCACACCGCTTCCCGGCGATAGAACCCATACCTTCATCAAACTGGCCGAACAGCTCGCCTACTGCTTCACGCGCGACACGGTGAAAATCTACGGCAACGTGGTCCTGGCCACCCACGGCGAAACCCGCACCGAAACGTTAGGTAGTGGCGATGGCAGTAAACCTTTGCAACAGTTCAGCTTAAAGCAACCGCCGTTAACCTTCATACCTGCGCCCAATCCTTCTGGTGTGGACAGTACGCTAAAAATTTATGTCAACGATGTGCAATGGCACGAATCCAACACGCTGTTCGGGTTGAATGCGAGAGAACGGCGCTTTGTCACGCAGACCGATGACGAGGGTAAAACTGCTGTCATCTTCGGCAATGGCTGGGAAGGGGCGCGACTGCCCACCGGGATCGAGAATGTGAGAGCTGTGTATCGCAATGGCATCGGCAAAGGCGGGAACGTGAAAGCGGAGCAAATTAGCCTGCTTACCACCCGACCGCTTGGCGCGAAGGAAGTCATCAATCCTCTAGTAGCATCGGGCGGCGCCGACAAAGAAACCCGCGATCAGGCGCGTAAGAATGCGCCCCTGGCCATCATGGCGCTGGACCGGCTGGTGTCCGTGCAGGATTATGAGGATTTCACCCGCGTCTTCGCCGGTATCGGCAAGGCCCGCGCGGCAGAACTCTCGGATGGCCGACGCCAGATCGTCCACTTGACCATCGCCGGAGCTGACGATATCCCCATTGAGACCCATTCGGATCTCTACCGCAATCTCACCGAAGCTCTGCGACGTTTCGGCGATCCCTATCAGCCGTTCCGCATCGAACTGCGAGAACTCAAGCTTCTTGAGCTCAGTGCTCGGGCACGCATTCATCCGGACTATCTCTGGGAGAAGGTGGAACTCAAGATTCGCGCGGCCCTACTGGACGTCTTTAGTTTCGAGCGGCGTGAACTGGGCCAAGACGCCTTACTCAGCGAAGCCTTCAGCGCTATGCAAAGTGTCACGGGAGTCGAGTACGTGGATATTGACACCTTCGGTGGCATTCCGGAAAGGGTATTGGACAATGGAGTGCGGAGACTGCTCAATCCCGCTGAAATAGCCGAAGAGGTACAGAAGACCGTGGACCTTAGCGGGACCCAAGGCCCGGAACACCGGGTCAGCGTGAATCTGGCCGATTTTGAGGGTCAGGTGTTGCGACCGGCGCAACTGGCCTACTTAAGCCCTCTCGTCCCCGCGACCCTGATCTTGAATGAGGTGCCACGATGAATCACGATGGGCTCTACGAACTGTTACCTGCCATCTATCGCATCCGCGACGTCGAGCAGGGCGAACCACTCAAGGCGTTGCTCCGCGTGATCGGCGAACAAGTCACTCTCGTCGAAGAGGATATCGTCCGGCTTTACGAGAACGAATTCATTGAGACCTGCGAAGACTGGGTCGTGCCGTACATCGCTGAATTGGTGGGCTATCAGCCGGTACACGAAGCCGGTGAACCCGGTGATGTCGGAACTCAACAGGGTGCGGCACGCAACAAGATCCTCATCCCGCGCCGAGAAGTCGCCAGCACGATCCGTTACCGGAGACGGAAAGGCACGTTGGCCTTATTGGAGCTATTGGCAAACGATATTGCGGGGTGGCCGGCGCGGGCGGTGGAGTTTTATAAATTGCTCGGTTGGACTCAGTCGCTCAATTATCTGCATCTGGAACGGGCGCGCACAGTCGATCTTCGCCATAGTCGTTCCTTGAGTCTGCTCGGCAGCCCGTTCGATACGCTGTCGCACACCGTGGATGTGCGGCGTATCAATTCTCACCGCACAGTGGGCCGATACAACATTCCGAGTGTGGGTCTGTTTGTTTGGCGTTTGAAGACCTATTCGGTGACGCAAACCCCGGCCTTTTGTGCTGAAGCCAATGGTCCTCATTGTTATACATTCAGCGTATTGGGAAACGATGCCCCGCTCTTTTTGAAGGCCGAGCCGGAAAACGATCCGACCCACATCGCCGATGAATTCAATCTGCCGGTTCCCATCCGGCGTCGCTTGCTGGAAGATGATAAGGATCGGCTCTACGGTGAGAAAAAAAGTTTCTTTATCTGGAAGGGTGTCAAACATGGTCAGGAAATTGTTCTGGAAGAGATCAAGGAGAAGATCGTCGCGGCGGATTTAACCGATTGGACCTATCTTCCCCACAAGGGCACCGTGGCAGTGGACCCCGTACTGGGACGTATCGCTTTCTCACCTCAGCTAGCGCCGAAAAACGGTGTGTGGGTGTCCTACCACTACGGATTTAGCGCGGATATCGGGGGCGGAGAATATGACAGAGCGATTTCCCAACCAACTGATGCCGAGATTTACCAAGTAAGTCTGGAAGGTACGTTTGATACCCTGGGCAAAGCACTCCAAAAGTGGCGTGATGAGCGGAAACCCCATGCTGTGATCGAGATCGATGACAGCCGAGTCTATGCCGAACGGATCAATATCGATTTTGGCGAAAAACAGGAAACCCTGCAATTGCGCGCGGCCAACGGGAGGCGCCCGGTCATCCGGCTTCTGGATTGGCAGACCAATCAGCCGGATGCGCTCACCGTGGCCGGCCCTGCGGGCAGCCGGTTTACCCTGGACGGCTTGCTGATCACGGGCCGGAGTGTCCAGCTCGGCGGCGACTTGCAGAAGGTCACCATTCGCCATTCGACCTTGGCGCCTGGTTGGGAGATAGACAACGATTGTGAGCCGAAACACCCCACGGAACCCAGCTTGGAAATCTTCAGCCCCAATGTGTGTGTCGTGATCGATCACAGCATCCTTGGCTCCATACAAATCAATCCCATCGTGCCAACGTCGGATGAGGAACCAGTGGAGGGTGTGAGAGGGGCTGACTCGGACGAAGAGGTGCAGCGCGCACAATGCCAGGGAGTTGGTCCCGATTACCGTCTCGATCCCATCCGTCTCTGTGTCAGTGACAGCATCCTGGACGCGGTTCATCCGGAAAGTGAAGCGATCGGCGCGCCGGGCTGTCCGGTCGCCCATGCTGTGCTGACGATTCGGCGCTGCACGGTCTTTGGTCAAATCCATGTGCATGCGATTGAGCTTGCCGAGAACAGCATTTTTGACGGGCGGATCACAGTGGCGCGGCGTCAGTACGGCTGCATGAGATTCTCTTATGTCATGCCCGGATCTCGTACCCCACCGCGTTATCACTGTCAGCCGGATTTGGTCGAGCTCCCGATTCGAGCAGGACTGCCGCCTGGTTCCTCCGACGAGGCTAGAGAGCTCGCCCTGGCGCCTGAGCGGCTACGCGTCCGTCCCAAATTTAACAGCACGAGGTACGGCATACCGACGTACTGTCAGTTAGCGCATACCTGTGCTGAGGAGATAAAGCGCGGTGCGGATGATGAATCGGAAATGGGCGTATTCCATGATCTCTTCCAGCCGCAGCGTGAGGCCAATCTGCGTGTCCGTTTGGACGAATACATACCCGCTGGGTCGGATGTGGGTATTATTTTGGCCAGTTAAGTCAAGACAAGGAGAACCATCATGAAGGGCGATTTTTCTAGAGAGACCTTTGATTCCGTTAAACATTTCAGTCGCGTCTTTCAACAGCAAGGCCGCGTCCAATTGGATGCCGATTGGAACGAACAAACGGCAATTGTGCTTCATTATCTGCGTACGTTAGCGGCGGATTTGATTGGCCCATTTGCTGGACCCCAGGGTGTCAGCGGCTTCGAGATAACGGCGCCCACCATTGATGATTTCACCATCGGCAAGGGACGCTACTATGTCGATGGAATTTTGTGTGAGAACGAACAGGCGACCTCCTATAAAGCCCAGAAAGACTTTCCTAACCTCCATGAAAATCGAGAAGCGGGCACTGAGTATTTAGTGTATCTCGATGTCTGGGAGCGCCACATCACGGCGCTGGAAGATGACTACATTCGGGAAAAAGCTTTAGGTGGATCTGATACGGCAACCCGTACTCAGGTCGTCTGGCAAGTTAAGATAGATGACGGAAAGAGAGAGCTTATTGATGGCCTACCCACAGGGCTCAACCCTGGCGACGTGCGTAGTGGTTGGGGGAAATGGATCGCACTCTGGCAGCCTCCACGTCTCGGCTGTCTCAGGGCGCGTGTCGATCGTCCGGAAGACTCGAATGATCCCTGCCTGACCGCTCCGGATGCTAAATATCGTGGTCAGGAGAACCAGCTTTATCGGGTTGAGATTCATAAGGGGAGTGGGGGGGGGCCTGGTGACAAAGCCACATTCAAATGGTCGCGGGACAACGGTGCGGTGGTAAGCCGGGTAGTAAAATTATCCGGCACCGAATTGGTTGTGGAGAAGCCGCTGGGTTTCGCCGCCGGGAACTGGGTGGAATTGAGCGATGACGGTCAGGAACTGCGAGGGGAACCTGGCACACTCGCCAAGTTGCTTAAAGTCGAAGGGGATCGTTTCACGCTTGAGTCGGCGGCTTCCCCACTTATTGCTGTTCCCAAAGGAGAGGACTGGCCAACCAAGGTACGCCGTTGGGATCAACGGAAATCCGACAGTCTTGTGCCCAAGGACGATGGAGCAGTAGACCTCACGGAAGATGAATGGTTGGATCTCGAAGATGGGATTCAAATACAGTTTATGAAAGGCAAGAATAGGACTTATCGCACTGGCGATTACTGGCTTATCCCAGCCCGAGTCGATACGGGTGATATCGAATGGCCTGTAAATTTAGACGATGCAGGGAAAAAAATTCTCAAAGATGGCAAAGTCGATCCCATCCCGCAACCACCTTTCGGCATTTGGCATCATTATGCGCCATTGGCGATTTTGAAAGCCGATTTGAATCTACCAGTGGAGGATTGCCGCTGCGTGATCACTAGCGTGCTGAACGGTTGCGGTATGTCTAGTTCAGGAATTGATGGCATGGGCGGTCCTCCATTGTGCGGTGCGGCAACACCTATGCAGATTTCGAAAGCATCGACTAAATCTGAAAAGGCAGAAGCATCTCGACGGGGCAAGCCGAAGGGAGTGTGAGTACCGGGTGTGAGCGATAAGCCCTCACCCAGCATTGGAGGTCTTCCGGCGCTGCTCGGCATGATCAGAATGTAGAGTGAAATGTGAGGACAAGCTCCCTTCACTTTGAAGCTCGGACAGCCCCTTCCACAGGGGGAGCGCTTATCCAGCTGTCGAGAAAGTCAAAGGGGGTTGCTCCAGCCTTTTTCATCTATGTAGGCGGTCGTCTATCTGTTCTTGCGATGCATCAGCAATTGGGGTTCTACGTTCACAATGCCGGGTAGGCCGTTGAGTGGTTCAATGTTCAGGAGGCTGGTGGCAATATCGCCGTTGGTTGCCTGGACCCATGCGGTGTGTGGGGCGTAACTTGGAATTCGCACGATTGTGTAGCCATGATCAGCCAAGTTGCCGCGGCGTTCTTCGGATTTTACATCTGGCGTGAAGCGAAGGAAGATCTGCCCAGTTGGAACGGCGAGGGGTCCGTGGGGATCACGCGCATAAACCGGTGTGATGGTGAGTGACGTTGGCAGATCTGCTGATGGAGCGGGCTCTCCTCGGCATATCGTAATGGAGTTTTCTTCAAGAACAAGTTCAACAGCTGTCTTCAAATAGTTTGGTAAGGAACCATGCACAGCAAACAGTGCTGGTTGTCGGACATACTGCAAAGAATCCTGCTCTGTTCTGATCCGCAGAACAGAGGGGAATGAAGAAGGGGAATTATGAGGTTCCATGCCTGCATTCTATGCAGGTAAGGGGTCTTTTTCTACAATGGGCTGACGAGAGGAGGGCCTATGACGCTGTCATACCGCTATGGGGGCATTCAGGGACGGCAGTATAAGCTGGAGTTGGCAGAGGGGTATGTTGCCGTTCGAACGCGAAGTCGAAGATCCCTCAATGCTTCACTAGAATCCAGGAAGGGGAGAGAGGTGCTGGCTGAGTTGGAGCAGGTGACTCGCTTTTATGATGCGGGGGTTGAGGTGTTTCGATATGGCGCGAATAGTCGGACTGCCCAGGCGCGGGGCTCGGTTCGTTCGATTCTCAAAAATCAACGGGATGTGCAGTTTGCTGGGCGGGTGTTGGTCGACCCCCGTTCGAAACGCCCGGTGGTCTATACGGAAAATGTGTTTGTTCAGTTCGATGCCGACATGGCCGAATCGGCTTGTCGAAAGCTTCTCACGGAGTATCGGCTGGCGATGAAGCGGCCGATTGAGTATGCCCGCAACTGCTTTTTCGTGCAGGCGGCAGAGGGGACAGGACGAAAGGTTTTTGACATCACGGATCGATTGCTTCGGCACAAGCAGGTTCAACTCTGCCATCCGGAATTAGTCAGGAAAATGGGATGGCGGCAGGTGTTCCCTCAGCAATGGCATCTCAAAAAAGCCACAATCGACGGTACGGTCTACGATGCGCATGCCAATGTTGAGGCTGCGTGGACACTTAGCCAGGGGGAGGGGGTTCGGATTGCCGTCATCGACGATGGGTGCGATATCGATCACGAAGAGTTGGCCGGTTCGGGAAAGATCGTGGCGCCGCGAGACGTGACTCGCGGGACGGATAACCCCCGCCCCGGGAGTCGGGACAATCATGGGACGGCATGTTCCGGTGTAGCCTGCGCCAATGGTCAACATGGCGCGTCCGGGGTTGCGCCCAAAGCTCAGCTGATCCCGATTCGCTACGCGTCGCCGCTAGGTTCTCAAGCGGAAGCGGATGCGTTTGTCTGGGCGGCGTCCCATGGAGCCGATGTGATTTCGTGCAGTTGGGGACCGGAAGACGGCGATTGGTCGGATCCTAGCGATCCCGTTCATCATCAAGTGGTGCCGCTCCCTGATTCGACCCGTGTGGCTATCGACTGGGCCATTGCCAACGGCCGGAATGGCAAGGGATGTGTGATTGCCTTTGCGGCAGGGAATGGCAATGAAAGTGTCGACAACGATGGGTATGCCAGTTATGAAAAGGTGATTGCGGTTGCAGCCTGTCATGCCAAAGGGAAAAAGAGTGCGTACAGTGATTTCGGCAACGCGGTGTGGTGTGCGTTCCCCAGCAATGACACGTTACTCCCCATCCCTGGAATTTGGACGACTGATCGCTCGGGTGTAGCCGGCTACAATCCTGGACAGACCAGTCGTGGCGATGCTGTGGGGAATTATGTCAACGATTTCGGGGGAACCTCCAGCGCCTGTCCAGGTACGGCTGGTGTGGCAGCCTTGATTCTCTCGCGGAATCCGTCGTTACGCTGGGACGAAGTCAAAGACATTCTCAAGCGGTCTTGCGATCGCATCGATGTTGCCGGCGGCAACTATAATACGGACGGCCATAGTCCCGTCTATGGTTATGGCAGGGTGAATGCCAGGCGAGCGGTCGAGCTGGCTGCACCCGTGGTCGGGATTCCGACATCGACGCATACGGCGTCCCGGGTCGTGCCTATTCGGGATCTGAAAACGGCGACTATTTCAGTCACAGTTGGAGAGGCTCCTGCGATTTCGGCGGTCACGATTGGCGTCGATATCGAGCACACCTACATCGGTGATCTCATCGTCAAGCTGGCTCCGCCGTCATCCATGGATGTCGGCACCATCCTTCTACACGATCGCTTAGGCAGCGGGTCGGATAATCTAAAAACTACCTATGATCTCGCGAATACCCCAGCGTTGGCTGCACTCGCTGGGAAGAGTCCTCAAGGCAGGTGGCGACTCATTGTCGAAGATAAAGAGCGAATGGATGAGGGACGGATTCTCCAATTTTCGGTGTCGCTGAGCTATTAGCCCAGAATCCGATCGGTCTGTTGCCTGGTATTGATGGGCCTATGAACTCACGTCAGATGGGGATGCTTTCATGTATTACCATGATGCTCACCGAACGTGCTTTCTGAGAGGTTCAGCACAGACGAATAGGGCATGAGAGAGTTCGCGTGTGGAAGGGGTGCGTCATGGCGCGGACACCACCTTCGAGAAGACGTGGTTCTCCGAGGAAAATAAAGATAGCTGTAAGAACAGCTGCGGCATGTGATACCGCCATCGCGCGAAGTGCCGGTCTCTCGATCGACGATGATCGGCTAGTCGGGGCGGGCGTTTCCTTCGTTGAGACTCCGAACAAAGGAGGCGGCCTCTCACCACGCTATCTCGTGTTTCACTACACGGCTGGGAAGAGTGCTACGAGTTCGATTAACTGGCTGACGAACCCAGAATCGAAGGCTTCAGCACATCTGGTGTTGGCTAGGGACGGCACGATCACCCAACTCGCGCCGTTTACGATGAAGACGTGGCACGCGGGCCTCAGCCACTGGGATGGGTTAAGCGGGCTGAACGGCTATTCCATCGGGATAGAGATGGACAATGCCGGCCCGTTGAAGAAAGTGGGCGATAAATATCAGGCTTGGTTCGGGACACTCTACGGGGAGGACCAAGTCGTCTATGCCAAGCACAAGTTGGACGACGAGCCCCGCTGGTGGCATGCCTACACGGAAGTGCAGATCCAGAAGGCCTTAGAGCTCGCACAGCTTCTTGTTCGACACTACGACCTCAATGACGTTGTGGGGCATGAAGATATCGCTCCCGACCGGAAGAGGGATCCGGGCCCGGCCTTTCCATTGGAACATGTGCGTGCCTCAGTACTGGGTCGCGAAGAAGAAGAACGGGAGCGCTATGAAGTGACGGCTTCTACGCTGAATATTCGAAGTGGCCCTGGCGTGGAATTCCCGCCTGTTTCCGAACCGCTGAAGAAGGGAACCGAGGTGGCGCTCCTGGAAAAGCGCGACCGATGGAACAAGGTCGAATTGGTGCGGAACGGAGATATCGAAGGTTGGGTGCATAACCAGTTCTTGAGAAAGGTCTAATGCCTTGAGGATGGAGCCGAGGCCAGATATGCATCACCCCCAAGTTTTTATATGAGAAAGAATCACTTCACGTTCTGCCGGAGCGTCGCTGTCGGCGATTGCGAGCCCATTTCACGGTGCTCAGAGACATTCTCAACGTGAGCTGCCCATAATTTATCACGCTGTCCAAGAAATTGATCGTGCGTGCAACCCATTTACACGGCTCAGTCTGAAATGCACGGTTCAATCTGAAACTTTTTCTGACATTTCACTGAGTTAGAGACATAGACCCTCACCTGATGTCATCGCTAGGCCTTTTGAGCCTGTTTCGTTTAGTTCCTCTGACGCCTTGAGTCCCACAGCTCATTTCGTTAGAATCTTCCTCCTTTATATATTGTTTCTCACCATTCTGATGGAGTGATGTCATGGCGAAGGTTCTTGAAGGTCCTGGGATGGGGCTGATGAAGAAGTGGGGCATTACGGTCCCCCACTATGTCGTCGTCACCTCGGTTGACGAATTAACGAAGCTCGGCCAAGTCAATGAATGGCTTAAGAAATCCAAGTTGGTGGTCAAGGCGCATGAAGCGCTCGGCTCTCGGTTCAAGCTCGGGCTGGTGAAGGTCGGTCTGGATCTGAAAGAGGCGGAAGCAGCGGCTAAGGAGATGATTGGCCGCCAAGTGGGCAGCATTACCGTCTCGCAAGTGATCGTGTCCGAAATGATTCCACATAAGGAAGAATATTATTGCGCAGTGAAATCAACGCGGGAAGGGACGGACATTCTGGTCGCCAACTGCGGCGGTATTGAAGTCGAATCCAATTGGGATCGTGTGAAGCGCTTGTCAGTGGAAGTCGGACAGCAGCCTACTGAGGAAGCGCTCGAAAGGTTGGCCAAGGATGCGGGCTTTACCGGTTCGACCTTGAAGAAAATGGCCGAATTTGCCGGCAAGATGTTCACCTGCTTCGATAGCGAGGATGCGCAGTATCTGGAAGTGAACCCCGTGGTCTTGCGCGAACACGATCATGAACTGATTGCCCTGGACGCGGTGACGTTGCTCGATGGCGACGCCAAGTTCCGGCACCCCGATTGGAACTTTGCCTTCGCCGCCGAATTTGGCCGTGCCTATTCCAAGCATGAAATGGAAGTGATGGCGGTGGATTCGAAGATCAAGGGCTCAGTCAAATTTATTGAGATTTCAGGTGGGGATACGGCCATGCTTCCGGCAGGCGGCGGGGCCAGTGTCTATTATTCCGATGCGGTGGTCGCGCGCGGCGGCAAGTTGGCGAATTACGCTGAATACTCCGGCGATCCTCCCGACTGGGCTGTGGAAGTGCTGACGGATAAGGTGTGCTCACTGCCTGGGATCAAGAACATCATTGTCGGCGGCGCGATTGCCAATTTTACCGACGTCAAGAAGACGTTCGGCGGCATTATCAATGGGTTTCGCAAGGCGAAGTCCGAGGGCAAGCTCAAGAACGTGAAGATCTGGGTGCGACGTGGTGGGCCTCGTGAGAAGGAAGGGCTCGATGCCATGCGCGCGCTCAAGGAAGAAGGATTCGACATCAACGTCTATGACCGCAACACGCCGCTGACCGATATCGTCGATAAGGCGCTTCTGAAATAGAATCGAGTGCTGAGCAGGCGATTACGGGCTTTCAGCACCCAAATCTCAGCACTTAGGACTCAGCACTGAAGAGAGGGAGATCCCGATGAGCATTCTGGCAAACAAAGATACCTATGTGGTCATTCAGGGAGGCGTCGCGGGTGTGAACGCCGCGCGCCGGATGGCCGAGTTCTGCTATCTGATCAAACGCTCGTTGAACGTCCTGGCTTTCGTGTATCCTCCCGACGCCGGCAAGACACACGAAATTCCCTATGGCAGTGGCTTAGTGGCCGTTCCCATCTATAAGAGCGTTGGGGAAGCCACCAAGCATCATCCCCAAATCAACACCAGTCTCGTCTACATCGGCGCGGATCGAGCCATGAAGGGCGGGATGGAAGCCTTGGACGATTCGCATATCAAGGTGGTCTCCATGATCACCGAGGGCGTGCCGGAGAAGGATGCCAAGATCTTGGGCCGTCATGCGACCAAGCTCGGGAAAGTCTTCAATGGTCCTTCGTCGATCGGCATTGTCTCCGCCGGATCCTGCCGGTTGGGTGTCATCGGCGGCGCATTCGACAACTTGGTGCTGTCGAAACTCTACCGCGAAGGGTCGTTCGGGGTCATCACCAAGTCGGGTGGTCTCTCCAACG
>JAKDNQ010000037.1 GCA_030456405.1 Nitrospira sp. | reverse complement strand
AACCGGACAGATCATGTGCTACATACACCGGACAAATTAACTTGCTATCTACACCTGCTAGACGAGCCATTGATCTCTCACTGGAATCCTCTTACCCTAAGAGCCGCTTCTATCGTCACATATCTCTCACGGGCGCCAACAGTCTGCTCACCTTGGAGAACACAGCATGGCCTTGACCACTTACAATGATGTGCCGGTTCCTTCGTTCATGTATGGCACGGCATGGAAAAAAGAGGCGACGACCCAACTGGTGCAGCGAGCCGTGGGAGCTGGCTTCACAGCCATCGACACGGCCAACCAACTGATCCATTACCAGGAAGCATTGGTGGGGGAGGCATTACTGGCCCTCGCGAAGCAAGGGGTTGCGCGCGATCGTCTCTTTCTTCAAACCAAGTTTACGCCGACGAATGGCCAGGACCATCGCACCCCCTACGATGCGTCGGCCACTCTCACCACCCAAGTGACGCAGTCCTTCGACAGCTCGTTGACCCACATGCACACCGACTATCTTGACTCGTATGTCTTACACGGCCCCTATCAGCGGCAAGGATTAGGAGACGCGGACTGGGAGGTATGGGCCGCCATCGAAGGACTCTATCGATCTGGAAAAACGAAGATGATCGGTATCAGCAATGTCACGGCTGAACAACTCACCCTGCTCTGTGCGCAGGCGGCGGTGAAACCGATGATGGTGCAAAACCGATGTTATGCCGCATTCGGATGGGACAAGGAGGTGCGGGAGATCTGCCGAGCCCATGGCATTATCTATCAAGGCTTTTCGCTGTTGACTGCCAATCGAGAAGTCTTCGCCGAGCCAGGCATTCGAGCCATCGCCAAGCGGCTAGAGGTTGGGCTCGCGCAAGTTGTCTTTCGGTTTGCGATGCAGGTAGGCATGCTTCCATTGACCGGCACGACGAACCCACAACATATGAAAGAGGATCTACAAGCCGAACAGCTCACCCTCACCGCTGAAGACATGCAGGTGATCGAAACGATCGGGATGTAAACACGAAGCCCCGCAGAATGCTCAAAAAGGCTGTTCAGCGAGGCCACAGCGAGTGAAGTCCCGAAGGCGTAGTATTCTTCACCCGTCCTCCCTGCCAAGACAGCTCGTTTCCCAAGTGGGGTATGTTGAGGGTCTGAACGACGCGAGAACGGTGCCTGCGGAACGGCGCGTCTTGGCGCGCCGGGGTTGGGCGGGTGAGAAGTCTGGCTTTTTCAGCATTCTGCTACGAGGGGAGTTCGATGAGCCGCAGGGTGTAGAGGTACTGATACAGTCCCTTTTGATCCATCAGTTCGGCATGGGTGCCGGCTTCCACGAGATGGCCTTTGTTGAGGACAAGAATCCGATCGGCCCGTTGGATGGTCGTCAAGCGGTGAGCAATGACAAAGGTCGTTCGCCCTTTCATGAGTTGTTCCAGTGCTTCCTGGACGAGTCGTTCAGACTCACTGTCAAGCGCAGAGGTGGCTTCATCCAACAATAAGATCCGTGGATTTTTCACGATGGCTCTAGCGATCGCGATGCGTTGCCGCTGTCCGCCCGACACATTGATTCCTTTTTCCCCCACAATGGTCTGATACTGGTCCAGGAAGCTCATGATGAAGTCGTGGGCATGAGCGGCACGGCTCGCTGCGACCACCTCTTCCTGAGTGGCCCTTTCGTTTCCGTAGCGGATGTTGTCGAGAATCGTCCCGCCGAACAAGATTGTCTCTTGCGGAACCAGCGCGATCTGTCGATACCAACTATCCATCGTGACGTGGCGGAGATCCTGCCCATCGATAGTGATATGTCCATCGGTCGGATCGTAGAAGCGATGGAGCAGGTTCATGACGGTTGTCTTTCCGGCCCCTGTAGGACCGACGATGGCGACCAGTTCGCCTGGCTTGGCCTCGAACGACACATCCATCAAGACTGGTTGGCGTGGATCGTACGAAAAACCGATATGGCCGGCCCTGATATGTCCTGAGACGGCGGACAGTCTCGTGGCCGTGGGGGAATCGCTCACCTCGGCCTGTGTGTCAAGAATTTCGAACACCCGTTGGGTGGCGCCTTGCGCCTCTCTGATCTGTGCGAACACGCGGGCAGCGGAGCTGAAGGGGCCGATCAGGATTCCAGCAAAGAGGACGAATGCAAAAAGGTCGCCCGGCGACACGCTCCCGTCGATGACCTGCTGGCCTCCATACCACAATACGGCCGCCGCTGCGGAGAAGGTGAGGAGGCTGATGACGGGAATAAATACCGCCATGACGCCGGCCTTTCGCATCGTCAACGCCAAAGTCTGTTCAACTTGCACGGCAAACCTGGTTTCTTCTCGCTGTGTTTGTACGAAGGACTTCACAATGCGGATGCCGGAGATCACTTCCTCGATCAGGGTACTCATTGCAGCGGTGTGATCCTGAATCGAGGTCGAGAGGGATTTCAGTTTTCGTCCAAAGAGTTTGGCCACAAGAACGAGCAATGGGAGCAGAATGAGGATTAAGAGACAAAGCTGCCAATTCATGATCAACAAGAACGTGATGCCTCCCACAAAAGTCACGAGCTGTTTCGCACCGTCGATCGGAGTTTCAGTTACGACCGATTGGATGACCGTGACGTCGTTCATGAGCCGTGACAGGAGCTCACCCGTTCTTCGGCGAGCAAAGAAGCTCACCGATAACGTGTGCAGATGTCCAAAGAGATGCCGGCGAAAGTCGGCAATGATGCGCTGCGAAATCCATGCAGTCAGATAGCTATGGCCCATCGAACAGAGCCCCTGTAGGATAACGAGCCCAAGAAGAATGAGGATCATGTCTGTCATTTTGGGCTGATCGCGCTGCACGGTAATGATGTCCCACAAGGCGCCGGCCAGCCGCAGCAGGGTCAGATTGACGGCAGCGACGCCCATGACCAGCACACCGGCCAGGACCATACGAGACAGGTAGGGCTTCAGGAATGGGAGAAATCGTGAAAAGGTGGACATGATGAAGGGCGATCTTAGCAGACTGGGAATGAACTATGTTGACGCAGTCTAATTTCGATGGAGCAGATAGGCGCACCCTCTAGAGTGCCTTGAGCGTCTGCACGGTACGAGAATGGTGTTGGTAGGATTGTCCGCATCCTGCTAGAGGAGATCGCTACGGAATGCCAAGGGGAAATAAGAGAGGGGGCACTCGCTGGAGGCCTTTGTCGACGGCTACAGTTCTATGACTGACTCGATCAGGTTCTTGTTGATGGCCACGAAATCCGAGCGATCCTTATCATTGATCACCACATCGGTGAGGCTGATAAAGAGGCGTTGTTCTTCGTTAATCGCATCGGACACGCGATTGCGCATGGGAGGAATGAGAAAGTCTCCGACGTAGACGCAGTTCACAGTTCGGACGCAGATGCGAACTTTCTTGCCTTCGGGCACGACCCCTCCTCCCCCGTCTCGGGTGAAGTTTAGCTTTTACGACGTTCAAACTTTTGACGCCGGCGCAGCTTTTTATACTTGTGCTTGCGCATTTTCTTACGGCGTTTTTTCAACACACTGGACATGCGATGTCTCTCCTGCAAAGAGGCAAGTCTAGAATTTTTCACAGCAAATTGCAAGCGCATCTGTGGAACACATAGATGATGACTGTGCTCAGGCCGAGCATCTGATGGCTTGCGACACGGCATGTGTCCGTTCCCGCGCTGCTTGACCTGCTTGATACTCGTTTCTATACTGCGATCAGCATGTTCCCATACACATTTCCACGGTTTCCCATCTTACTCCTTCTCGGTGCGATATTCTTGATCGGCGTCGGATGCGGGGGCAAGACGATTCAACATCCCGAAGATCACGAACGATATCTCCGTATCGATCGGGCGGTGGAATCGCTTCGCCAGGCGTATGTGAAGAAAGATCCGTCGGATCTGGCTTCACTCATGATGCCGACTGACCAGCTTGAGCTGCTGAAGGAAGAAGCTCAGGGAGATTTCGAGACGTTTACTGCCATCGTGTTGGACTTTGCAATTGAACGCATCATGATCGAAGGGGACAACGTCGATGTCTTTGTGCATTGGCAGGGGCTGTGGAAAAAAGATCCGGACGATCCAGGACTCCGGCAACGGGGCCATACGAAATTGCAGTGGGTCGGCACACAGTCGATTCTCTTGCGCGGGGTTCAGGGCGATGCTCCATTCGGTATGAAAGCGCGGCAGGCCACAGTCGATCCCACACGTTTTCCTAAGAAGAAGTAATCCAATGTCTTCTCGCCGATCTTGTGCGCCGGTACAGGCCGATTTCCTTGTCATTGGAAGTGGTGTCGCGGGTCTTCGCGCGGCGTTGGAGTTAAGCCGTGCCGGCCGTGTCATCGTGCTGACGAAAGGACATCCGCTTCAAAGTAGTTCGATCCATGCACAGGGCGGGGTGGCGGTCGCGATGAGCGAAGAAGACGACGTGGCCATCCATTTAACCGACACACTCAAAGCAGGGCATGGGCTTTGCCAAAAAGAAGCCGTGCGTGTCCTTGTGGAAGAAGGGCCCGATCGGATTCAAGAATTGATCGGGTGGGGGGCCAAGTTCGACAAAGTCGGCGGCAAGTTCGCGTTCGCTCGAGAGGCTGCCCACAGCCGAAGCCGGATCCTGCGCGCCCGCGGGGATGCGACGGGGAACGAAATGGTGCGCGTGCTGATTGCCGAGGTGAACCGGCAGGAGCGTATTCAGCGATTGGATCATCATTTTACGGTGGATCTCATTGTTGACGCCGGACGCTGCTGCGGGGCCGTTGTCTTGGATGAAGGCTCAGGCCGCCAATTCGTGTTGCCTGCTCAGGCGGTTGTCCTGACGACCGGCGGGGCCGGTCAGATCTATGCGCGGACGACGAATCCCCCGAATGCGACCGGCGATGGGATGGCGATGGCGCTACGGGCAGGCGCGGTGCTTCAAGATATGGAGTTCATTCAATTCCACCCTACCGCGTTATACCTGCCGTCGAGTCCGCCATTTTTGTTGTCGGAAGCGATGCGAGGCGAGGGTGCGCAGTTGCGCAACAATAAAGGAGCCCTGTTCATGCAGCGATACCACCCTATGGGAGCGTTAGCGCCGAGAGATATCGTGTCAAGAGCCATCTTGGTAGAGATGGCGGCAACGAAAGCGCGCCATGTCTATCTGGATGTCACCCACTTGGGTGCGGAGTTTGTGAAGCGGCGTTTCCCGACCATTTACTCGACCTGTCTTCGCTACGACATCGACATCACGGAGGAATGGATCCCTGTGTCTCCCAGTGCGCACTATATGATGGGCGGGGTTTGGACTGATCTCAATGGCGCG
Organism: Nitrospira sp.; assembly: GCA_030456405.1. Next base: position 9,208 of record JAKDNQ010000037.1, on the reverse strand, counting down.
ACGACGCTTCCAGGGCTTTTTGCTGCCGGAGAGGTGGCGTGCAGTGGTGTGCATGGAGCGAATCGCCTGGCGAGCAATTCCTTGCTCGAAGGATTGGTATTCGGTGCGCGCGCGGCCTCGGCAGCTGTGGCATGTGCGGGACGACAGAAGCCTCCCACACTATCGTCCCAGGAGGCTACGCTCCAGGCAGGCCAATTCGGCGCCTTGGAGGATGCAGAAAAATTGCGAAGTTCCCTTAGGCGGACGATGTGGGGACAGGTCGGCGTCATCCGCTCTGGAGAATCGTTGATCCGTGCTTGTGCGCAACTCTCACAGTGGGCCCAACTTATCACCCAGCCGTTTGAAACCCGAGCCGCGCTGGAAGTGAAAAACATGGTGCAGGTGGCGCAATGCGTGGCGGAAGCGGCATTGTGGCGGGAGAACAGTGTCGGAGCCCATTACCGGTCTGATTTTCCAGAGACCAAGCGGGTGGGGTGGCAACAACACAGCCGCCTAGCAAGTGGGGAGGTGACTACCGGGAGAACCTCTCAGAAATCGCGGGGGCTGCTGTTGTCTCCGGGAGGCCGTATCGGCTGACCGGGCGTTCCACGATGACGCCGTCACGAACGAGGAACGTGCGATAGTATCGGAGAACCTTCCGGACGTACTGTCTGGTTTCATTGAACGGGGGAAGCGCTTGATAATGATCAACGGCATTCTCTCCGGCATTGTAGGCCGCAAGGGCCAGCGGTAAATTTCCATGGAAGCGGTCGAGCAGTTGGCGTAAGTATTTCGTCCCTCCACCCACATTATCATCCGGATCGTACATATCCCGCACATCCAGGCGCACGGCGGTTTGGGGCATCAGTTGCATCAGGCCGATCGCGCCAGCGCGAGATACGGCCCGTGGATCAAAGTTCGATTCAGCTTTGATGACGGCTCGGATCAACGCGGGATGGAGCCGGTGTTGGAAAGAATACCGACGGATGACAGGTTCGAGTTCTTGCTCAGATAAGGTGGAGTTGAATCGGCTGGATTCGATCTCGATCTTCTGGTAGCGAGAATCGGAAGGGACATTGGTGAGTGAGATCGAGCCGTTGGGACCGATATACTGATAAATTTCTGCCGCAGTGGTTGGTATGGAGAAGGCGAGGGATCCGATTCCTACGATGACCGTTGTGGTGAGTCTAATGGCTGTGTGCCGGTGGAGGGATGGCACGATAAGAGAAAGAGTGTTGCGCATGGTTGCAACGATACCAGTCTGTCGCGTGGTGTCAAGAAACTGCAGATCTTATGCCTTGAGGTCGGCAATAAATAGTCCAGGAAAACAATGGGTTTGTGATGGGCGTGTGGCTAGGGTTCTAGAAAGCGCATTCGGTTGGCCCTAAATTGGCTGTGGATCTGCAGGGTGATACGTCCCGGGGCTCCCTTCCCTACTGGATGCCCGTCCACCATAGTGACCGGCATGACCTCCATGCTCGTGTTGGTGAGAAAACACTCATCCGCTTTATAGATTTGCTCGACCTCAAAGGATCCTTCATCTATGGGGATCTTCAATTCTTGAGCGAGACTGAGCACAATGTCGCGGGTGATCCCGTCCAACAGGCCACATGCAAGCGCTGGAGTGCAGAGCGTGCCTGCTCGGACGAAAAAGAGATTGCTGACGGTGCATTCCGTCAGATGCGATTCCCAATTGAGGAGGATGCTATCAAAGGCGCCTGCTGCGATGGCTTCCCGTTTGGCCAGAATATTGTTCAAAAAGTTTGTCGCCTTGATTTGAGGGGAAAGAGCGCTGGGCAGGTTCCGTCTCGTTTTGGCAACGATGACGTTGACGCCGTGACGGTATTGTTCGGGTGAGGGGGGCCGAAGCGGTTTGGCCATGACCACCACGGTGGGAGTTGGACACAGGGCTGGATCGAGGCCGATGTCGCCGGCTCCTCGGGAGATGGTGATGCGAAGGTATGCATCGGTGTGTTCGTGGCCTACGTCATTTCGTGTCATCGCCTCGTGGAGGAGTGCCAGCCATCTGTGTTCGGGGATGGGGATCGTCAGGCCGATTGCATCTGCAGACCGGCGAAGCCGAACAAGATGTTGGTCCGGCATGAAGATCCGGCTCCCATAGGAGCGAATCGTTTCATAGACGCCGTCCCCGTAGAGAAAGCCATGATCGAAGACGGAAACGACGGCCTCCTCTTCTCTCACAAACCGATCGTTGAGATAAATCCACATCGTTATGGCTGTTGCAGTGCGCTGAAGAAGGCCTGAGCTTTCTGGAGCGTCTCCTCGTATTCCTTGGCCGGATTGGAGTCGGCGACAATTCCTGCGCCAACCTGCAAGTATCCCTTCCCTGCACACCATACCAACGTTCGAATCACGATATTGAGGTCGAGGTCGCCGTTCCAGCCAATGTATCCGAATGATCCGGTGTAGGGGCCACGGCGTACCGGCTCTAGTTCCTCGATAATTTCCATGCAGCGGATCTTTGGTACGCCTGTGATCGTGCCCCCTGGGAAGAGGGCTCGAATCAGATCGAAGGGTGTCGCATCCGGCTTCAGGACGCCGCTGATATGAGACACGATATGGCTCACGTGGGAATACTGCTCGATCGCCATGAATTCGTCGACCTGCACGCTGCCGAATCGGCAGACGCGGCCCAGGTCATTTCGTTCGAGATCGACGAGCATGAGGTGCTCCGCCCGTTCTTTGTCATTTGCAAGCAATTCACCGATGAGGCGTTGATCGTCTCGATGGTCAAGGCCGCGTGGTCTGGTTCCAGCAATGGGACGTGTGTCCACCTGTCCGTTGTGCAAACGAACGAGCCGTTCGGGTGAAGAGCTGATCAGTGTGACCTCATTGAAGTGGATCAGCCCTGAGAAAGGCGAAGGGTTTACGGCTTGGAGACGCTGATAGAGTGTCTGCTCATAGGGTAGTCGATCTATTCCGCCGTCAGAGGGGTTAGGGGGGGCCAAGGTGAACCGGTGCGATAAGTTGGCTTGGTAGATGTCCCCGGCTGCAATATACTCTTGGCAGCGCCGGACTTGATTGAGGTACGCATCCCGCGGTTGGTTGGGATGAAAAGCTTTCTGATTGAAGGAAGGGAAATTCTTGAGAGGCGCAGGCTTTCGGCACAATCTGGCTTCCCACTCGGCCAGTCGATCTACACCCTCGTGATAGAGTGTCTCGCGAGGCTCTCCCAAAAACCGTTCCATGGGTGGGCAAAAAATAAGCTGCAGACGATCGGTTTGATGGTCGATGGCTGCGACGATGTCATAGAGACCGAATTGCAGATAGGGCAGCTGAAGATCATCTTTGGCCAAGGACGGAAGTATTTCGAATTCACGCACGAGATCGTAACTGAAGTAGCCGACTGCTCCGCCCCAAAAAGGGGGCAAGCCTGGACAAGGCTCTATTGGGTAGTGGGTGAGGAGGCGGCTGAGACTTCCAAAGGGATCTTGTGAGACGTATTCGTCTCCTTCGTTCGTGCGGAGAACAGTCTGTCCATGCCGCCCAATCAGCAACGCGAAGGGTTCACTCCCCAGAAATGAATAGTCGCGTCCTCGATTTGACCGCTTTCCGCTATCGAGGAGGAATGATGGCTGAGAGGGAGATGCAATCAAACAGTATAACTCAAAAGGTGTCCTGCCACGGCGGTCCAGTGTGAGGACCAAAGGCTGCGGAGGTCCATCAAGGAACGATGATTGAGAGAAATGGGACATGAATGAACGTATTTGCTCCGTCTCCGACTCACTATACTCTACCGCACTGGTTCCATCACAGTGCATGATCGGCTTGACAATTTCACATTGATTCTGCTTGAATTGCGGGCCCGCCATCGGCAGAGTCTTTGTGGCATCAGCTGCAGTGCACTCTCCTCCGTGGGTACGACATGCCCCCTTCACAAGATCCACTGTACGCCGGGCTTGGCCAAGCGGTCCGGATCGCAACCGATCTGCTCGCTGCGTTGATTGTTGGAGGGGGGTTGGGCTGGGCCTGTGACACATACCTCTTCGACTCCACCCCCTGGGGGATGGCCGTGGGGTTGATGTTGGGCGTCGTGACCGGAATCAGGAATGCGTACCGGTCGGCGCAGCGGTGGCCTAAAACCTAAATGCATTGTAAAGAGAAAGTGCGAACGCGCCATGGAAGAAAGTCCGCTTCATCCGTTTGAACTTCACGACTGGATCCCCATTTCGCTCGGTGGATTGGATATTTCCATCACGAAAGCCGTGGTGATTATGTGGGTCGTCGTCGCATTAGTGGCGGTGTTCATGGTGATGGCTGGCTCTGCGCGCAAACTGGTCCCCGGCAAGATGCAGAATCTGGCGGAGATCATGGTGGATTTCATTCGCGGGATCATCATGGATACGATGGGTAAAGACGGAATGCGATTTTTCCCTCTCATCGCCACCCTCTTTCTCTTTATTCTCTTCTGTAATCTTATCGGCTTGATCCCCGGTAGTTACACCGTGACAAGTCAGATTATAGTCACGGCGGTGTTCGCCTGTCTGGTGTATGGACTCAGCTTGGTCATGGGGTTTTTTCTGCACGGCATCAAGTTCCTGGGCATTCTGGTTCCGCCTGGTACGCCTGGGTGGCTGCTCCCATTGATGGTGCCGATCGAATTGATCAGTCAATTGGCGCGGCCCATTTCACTGGCCGTTCGACTATTTGCGAATATGACGGCCGGTCACGTCATTCTTGGAGTCTTGTTCGGCTTATCCATTAGCGGTGGATTGCTAATTGGGTGGTTGCCGTTTGCATTCACGATCGCAATGAACGGATTGGAAGTCGGTATCGCGTTCATTCAAGCCTATATTTTTACCGTATTGACCTGCGTGTATTTGGGAGACGCATTCCATTTGCATGGCCATGATGAGCATGCGCATTAGCACATGCACGTTCAGACAAAGGAGGAGTAGGACATAATGGATTCAGCAGCAGCAGCATTGTTGGGCATGGGGTTAGCGGCAGCAGGATTTGCTGGAGCCGGTGTGGGGATCGGCTATATCTTTGGAAAGATGATTGAAGCGGTCGCGCGCCAGCCGGAAGCAGAGGCTCGGGTCGGGAAGTACATGTGGATCGGGTTCGCGCTGGTGGAAGCCATCGCGCTGTACGGCTTGGTCATTGCCTTTATCATCATGGGCCTCCGCAAATAGGATGCTGAAAACGGCCTCCAATTTCGTTCTCGATCGCTCGAGTCTCTCAACGTACTTCGAATGTACGTGTCGGGATTCTTACGCGCGGCAGCCTTGTTGGAAGGCCATAGTGAGCATCATTTAAAAAGAAGAGAGATACACCATGCCGCAGTTTGAGTCTCACTTTTTTTCTTCCCTGATTTTCTGGGAAGTCCTATCGTTTGCGATTCTCTTGTTCGTACTCTACAAGTTCGCGTTTCCCGGCATCTTGGGTATGTTGGAAGAACGGGAGAAGAAGATTAAGGACAGTCTCGATCAAGCTGAGCGTCATCGGTCTGAGGCTGAACGGAAACTCAAGGAGTATGAGGCCAAACTGAATATGGCTGCAAAAGAGGCCGAAGGAGTTCTGGCTGCCGCAAAAGAACGAGCGCAGCGACTCATGGAAGAAAATGAGCAGCGGATGACGGTCGAAGCCGAGCGAATTAAAGGTGACGCGACGCGCGAAATCGATCACGAGCGTCGCAAGGCGATTCAGGATATCCGCGCCCAAACCACTGACTTGGCTTTGATGGTGGCGGAGAAAGTCGTGCAGCGAAGCCTAAACGAAGCGGACCACCGAAAATTTGCAGATGAGGCGCTTGAAGCGCTGTCAAAGTCCTATCAACGATAATGCTTGGATCCGGCGGTGTCACCCTAGGCTGACCCCGCCCGGTCTATATCCTTCTAAATCTACACAGATGAAACGAAACCCTACCTTGCGCAGGCGTGCGCTGATGTGTGCCCGCAAGTCCGGGTGATTGAGCCGGGAAAAATCTTCCGCTCCGACCTCGATTCGCGCGACCTCTCCATGCTCGCGTACGCGCATATGGTGAAAGCCTTCAGCATGCAGAATGTCTTCTGCCTCTTCCACTCGGCGGAGTTTTTCGATCGTGATCGGGATGCCGCGGGGGATTCTGGAGGAGAGGCAGGCCGCTGCGGGCTTATTCCAATTTGAGAGTCCCAACATTTGGGCCAGCGCCCGCACATCGGACTTGGAGAGGGAGGCTTCAATGAGCGGGCTTCGAATCCCCCACTCTCGCGCCGCTTTGATTCCTGGCCGATCGTCACCAAGATCATCGAGATTTGTCCCATCCGCAATCCATTTGCTTGCGCGCGCTTCCCGTAATCCGTCCAACAATTGATAGAGATCGGTCTTGCAATGGAAGCAGCGTGCCGCATCGTTCTGCACGAAGGCGGGAATTTCGAGCTGGTCGGTGTGGACCAGTTCATGGCGCGCGCCAATCTCTACCGCCACCTGTTTCGCCCCGTCGAGTTCGATCATGGGAAATGTTGGGGAGACAGCGGTGACCGCCAGCGCCTGTTCCCCGAGTTGTTCATGGGCGATCTTCAAGACGACCGTACTGTCGATCCCGCCGGAAAAGGCGACGAGAACGGATTGCATGTCCGAGATGACTTTGCGGAGCGTCGTAAGTTTGTCTTGGAGGGATTCGGTCATCACGGGTTCCTGCCTTTAACGTTGCGCCTAGCAGGCTGCGGAAAAACTCTGTAAGCACGCGAATACGTCACTGATCTGCGCGTCTGGAACAACAAGAGAATACCACGCAGGATGCTCAAAAAGGCCACGGTTCTCACCCGCCCAGCCCTGGCGCGCCAAGACGCACCGTTCCGCAGGCAAGGCCGCAGCGAGCGAAGAGGCGAGGAGGTACCGACCGCACTTTGTGCGGCCGTTCGCCCATAGAATGGATCTTGGCGAACGGAAAATGCCCTCCAGTGCTTCCGGCCCTCTGAGCGATGCGAGAACGACGCTGGCGAGCTTTTTCAGCATCCTGCTAGTGTTTGACCTTCGCTTTGGCAATGTCGCCTACCACCACTAAGGCGTATCGTTTAGGGTCCAGATATTGTCTGGCAACGCGTTGGACATCTTCTTTCGTGACCCGGTCTATCCATTTGGGGTAGTCCGAAAAATATTCGAATCCCAAGCCATAGAGTTCCACTTGAGCGAGCACGTGCGCGAGTTTTGCCGTGGAATCAAGTCGTAGCGGGAAGCTGCCCATGAGGAATGATTTCGCTTCGGCCAACTCCTGGTCGGATACGGGTGTATCACGAATGGATTTGATCTCGGAGAGAACACTGGTGATGGCTTGATTCGTCGTCTCCGTCTTGGTTTGAAGGTTGACCCAGAACGAACCGGGCATCAGCCGAGCGTCGAAGTGGCTCATGATTCCATACGCCAACCCCTGCTTGTCGCGAATCGAATCCATTAAGCGAGAGGAAAATCCCCCGGCTCCTAGGATGTAATTCATCACCGTCACGGAATAATAATCCGGATGCATGCGTGGAATGCCTTCATGGCCAAGCACAATGGTGGATTGGGTAAGATCTTTCTCGATGAGTTGGACCGTCTTCCGTTCGACCGGCGAGGGCTTTTTCGTGTTCCGAGCTGTCGCGGTCACTTTCTTCCAAGCGCCAAAATGGGTTTGCACAAGTGCAGTGGCCTGTTCAAGCGTGATGTCGCCGACGATGGTGAGGATGACTTGGGAAGGGGAATATTCCTTCCCGTAAAAGGTTTGCACGTCGGCCAGGGTGATTTTGTCGAGTGTCTCCTCTGTGCCATTGACCGGCCACCGGTAGGGGTGACCGTGGAACACAAGCTGATTGAATGCTTTCATGGCGATATGGCCTGGGTCGTCATTGTCGCTCGCCATCTCACCCAGGAGCTGGGTGCGAATTCGTTCGAATTCCTGCTTATGAAACGCGGGGTGTTGCAGCATGTCAGCGAACAGCGTGAAGCCAAGTTCGAGGTCTTTCTTGAGCACGCGGGCGGATGCCGTGGTGAAATCTTCTGAGGCCTTGGTTTCCAAGGTTCCCCCGATAAAATCGATTTGCTCTGCTTGCTGTTTCGATGTGCGCGTGGTTGTCCCTTCGTCTAGGAGACTGGCGACGAGGTTCGCGAGTCCTGCTTTGTCGGGAGGGTCTTGTGCCGAGCCGGCTTTCATAAGCGCGTGGATTTCAACGATGGGGAGGAAATGTTGTTCAAGGACGAGCACTGTGATGCCGTTTGTCGTGATAAATTTTGTCGGTGCGATCTCTGCTGCCTCACTGGGCTCGTTAGCCAAGAGCAACGCACAAAGTCCCACCACGAAGGTCAGAGCCGCCTGTCGTGTAGGCGCGGGCCGGAGTTTTGCCGACATCATTATGGCTTTCCCTGTTGCGCGGCGGTGGAGTGTGCCTCTGGTTGTTTGGGAGGCAGGGGTATCAATGTGCCGACGGTTCGATTGTCTTCTGTTAAATACTGACGGGCGACACGTTGAATATCTTTAGGCGTCACCGCTCGGATCTGTTCGACAAATTGGTCTATTTTCCGCCACCCGGCGCCGACAGATTCAGCTTGCCCGAGCAGCATCGCATGCCGGAAGTTGGAGTCCTGTTCAAAGACATGGGTGGCTTCCACCTGATTCTTTGCTCGTTGCAGCTCTTGCTCTGTCGGCGGATCGGTCTGGAGACGTTTGATTTCTTGATGAAGGGCATCCTCGACCGATTCCGGCTTCTGGCCTGGGCTGACGAGAGCGTAGAAGTAGAAAAGGCCGGGATCGGTCTGCAGCAAGCTGTACTCTGACCCAACGGCCAACGCCGACTTTTGCTCGTAGACCAGACTCTGGTACAAACGCGAACTTTTCCCATGCGAGAGAATGGAATCGAGAATGTCGAGCGCATACGAATCTTCACTCGTAAAATTGGGCACACGATAGCCGATCATGACGAAGGGGACCTGCGCCTCTCGCTTCAGGAGAAAGCGGCGTTCACCTTTTTGCTCCGGCTCCATGGTGGTGATCGATTGAGGCTCCGGTCCTCGCGGGATCGGTTCGAAGAGCTGTTTGATCGTGGGGAGCAAGCTGTCGGCATTGATGTCGCCTACGACGACAAGGGTGGCGTTATTGGGGGAGTAGTAGGTATCGTAGTGCCGTTGCAAGTCATCGAGAGTCATCGCCTCTAAGTCGCCGAACCAGCCGATTACCGGCCAATGGTAGGGGTGGCTCACATAGGCCTGCGCGAAGAGCGCTTCGACCAGTGCGCCTTGGGGGTCGTCTTCGGTA
>JAKDNQ010000554.1 GCA_030456405.1 Nitrospira sp. | reverse complement strand
GTCGCATGGCGTCTCGGTACAGTTTCTTGTCGCATTGGACGCGCAGGGCTCGCACCGCTGGACCTTTGCTCGTGTTGATGAAGCGGAACTGGATGCCGGCTTGATCCGTATTCCGCGCCATCTCCCCGCCCAGCGCGTCAATTTCTTTGACCAGATGCCCTTTGGCAATTCCTCCGATCGCCGGATTACACGACATTTGCGCAATTCGGTCGCGATCCATCGTGAGCAGCAAGGTTCTCGCACCCATGCGCGCCGCGGCCAAGGCGGCCTCACAGCCGGCATGACCTCCACCCACCACGATGACATCGACGACGTTTCCCATGTCCATCTGTTTCTACTTCCCGATGCAGAATTCTGAAAAGATCCGGCCAAGGATCTCGTCAGTTGTGATGGCGCCGGTTATTTCACCGAGGGCATCGGCTGCGGCACGCACATCGATCGAGACAAGCTCTCCTGCCATCCCGCGCTGTGCGGATTCAAGCGCTTGGCCCAAGGAATCGTTGGCCCGACGTAATGCATCACGGTGTCGCACATTTGTGACGATGACGCTCTCCGCTGCTTCAAAACTCTTGGAGATCAGATGGCCGCGAAGCACCGACTTCAGCCTCTCGATCCCTGAACCTGTTTTTGCAGATATACGGCACGAAGAATGGTTCACAAGCGCGGTATCCGACTCGACCTCATCAGGCAAATCGGTCTTGTTCAGTACCACAACATGCTTTCGATCCTTGACTGCGATTAAAAGCTTACGGTCATCATTCGTGAGAGGCACACTGCCATCCACAAGCACGAGTAAGAGGTCTGCCTCGTCTTGTGCAAGACGGGTTCGTTTGATCCCTTCACGCTCGACCATGTCATCAGTGTCTCGCACTCCTGCCGTATCCACTAAACGAATCGTCACCCCGTCGAGATCGATAGACTCCTCAATGACATCCCTCGTCGTACCAGGAATTGCCGTCACAATCGCACGCTCTTCTCTCAGAAGACGGTTCAACAAACTGGATTTACCGACATTCGGTCGGCCAACAATCACGACATGCGCGCCTTCTCTCAAGATTCGACCGTCCTGCGCGGTGGCTTCGAGTTTGTGAACCACTGCAGCGGCTTCACTCATAATACGCACTAAGTCATCGCGTTGCAGGAAGGAAATATCTTCATCCACGAAATCAATCGCCGCTTCCACATGAGCCAATACGGTCAGCAAAGATGTTCGAGCCTGTTCCACCTCGCGAGCGAGATCGCCCCGTAGCTGGCGTTGAGCGACATTCAGTCCCGCGGACGATGTGGCCTTGATGGTATCGAGCACGGCTTCCGCCTGAGAGAGATCTAACCGTCCATTGAGGAAGGCGCGCTTCGTAAATTCTCCCGGCTCTGCCATCCGTGCCCCCGATTCAACACAAACCTTGCACACGATCTCAAGCACCAACATGCCGCCATGAGACTGAATCTCCACCACATCCTCTGCCGTATAAGAACGTGGCGCTTTCATATACACCACGAGCGCTTCATCGAGCAGAGCCGATTCCGGCAGATGATCATGGATCCTGGTATGGCTGTGCCTGTTCGATGTGGGAACCACAAGATCTGCCAGATACAGTGTATGTGAAGAAATCGATAGAAGAGGTTGCCCCGACCGCAAGCGAACTACTTGTGACGCGACAACGATCGCCTGCGGGCCACTCAAACGGACAATCCCAATGCCGCCCTCACCGATCGGCGTGGCAACGGCACAGATCGTGTCTTCAGGTCCACCATGCATGACGCGTCTTTCACTGGCAGGATGCTGAAAAAGTCCGCCAGCCTGTCTTGTTCATTTGGTTTATCTGGTCTATTTGGTCTGTCTGGTTCAACCAAACAAACGAGACAGACCAGATAAACAAGATAGACCAGTCGGGAGACGTCTAGGCGCTCGTGCTGCTGCTCTGCTCAGCCCCTGCCGCGGCGAGGGCCTTGTCGGTGAGCAGAAAGCGATCAGTGACCAATTGCTGGGTAATGG
>JAKDNQ010000553.1 GCA_030456405.1 Nitrospira sp. | reverse complement strand
GCGGTGGCGTGGACTTGAAACTGTCGTTGATGACGCAGCGTATAGACCGTGGCCCAGAGATGAAACAGCACGACGCCGATCAACGCGATGGAGGCGATCCAGAGGGCCAGCGCGATATTCGGATTGGTTGAGCCCAACACCATGTCGCCGATGTCCTCGGGAAAGTGCACGACGACCACGAGCGTGAGATGCACCAGCGTGTAGATCACCAAGGCCATCAAGCCGAGAAAGTGGAGGCTGCGCGCGGCTTGTCGTCCGCCGAAGAGTGTCGGGTACCAAGGGAAGCGGGCAATGAGCGCCGGCGACATACAGAGACCAGTCAGGATCATCAGCGGGGCGACAAGAAAGACCACCGCCGCATAGGTGAGTTGCTGCAACGCATCATAGGGGTGAAATGCGCTGTCCGGCGGGATCTGAAACCGGGCAAATGTCAGAAAGCTCTCCCAGGCTTCGGGAAATACAGTCCAGCTTGTGGGAATGAGCCGTCGCCAGTGGCCGGTGACCGCAAGCAAGGTTGCGTAGCTGAGGCCGTTCAGCACCCAGACCGGGACAATCAAAAAGTGCCAATTCCTCGAGGCGCCAAGGTTATGGTGTCCACCGGGGAGGGCCACGACGGAGTTGATGTGTTCTGCCTCGTCCATGGAGGTCCAGAGGCGGTCTTTCGGCATCACTTTCTTGCCGAATTTGATCCATTCGCTCCCAGGGGTGGCGTCATCGTTCCAGTAGAGTTTCGGATGGTCCGCAAGAATCTGTACGCCGCTACGCATCAACACAAAGATGCAAAACAAGTTGATGAAATGGTTGATCCGAAGCCAGAGTGGAAATCCTAACAACTCCTGATCCATCCGTCTCACCTTGTTGGAACTGATGGGAGATTCACTGCATCATCAGATTGTGTGTCCGACCGGCGCCGACCAACATGACGCCAGTCGTCATGAGGCTTTGACCAGCCGGCTGGCCAACTTCGGTTCTTTCAGTTGTCGAGTTTTCTTAGCCGAAAGTGACCCAGAAGCCTTTCGCCGTGCCTTCGTGTAAGCCCTCTGCCCGTCTTCAGCCGGGTAGGTGATTGTGTTCCCACGGACCTGAGCAAAGGGCGTGAGAGTATGAACCTGCCGGCTGGTGGCGCTCATAATGTCTTCCGTGCGGATTCCACGAACCAATAAGGCATCGCCGATGAGCGAACGATGACAGCGCCATGGCACCGCTTCGGCGCACATCAAGACGATTCGTCCCTGGCTCGCCAACTGGATGAGTTCGTCAAGGCACTGCGCAAATTCCGGCGTCTGCATGTAATCCGCATACCCTCGAAAGGACGCATTACGCCAACCTCTATTGACCGAATCGCGCCGAGCATGCCGCAGCCCGCCGAGTCCCGGCAGATGAACGTAGCGCAATCCCGCTTTCTTCAATGAGCGTGGCAGTGATGTCTTGTTGAACTGCGGGTTGTGCCGGGATCGCGGCACCGTTCTGACATCCACGACACGAACCGCACCGTGCGACTGAAGCAGGACGATAAATGTCTCGATCGTGCGTGTGGAATGCCCAATCGTCAGTACGATAGGCGATGGTTCTATCGTTCGCACTCTTAAGGCCACCTCATCTCGGCGCTTGTACTGCCGCAGCCCGCTTATCTTTGAGGGCCTTCATCAATCGATCGAATGCCTTGATGAACTTTTGTATGCCTTCGTCTTCGAGTTGCTGAGTGGCCGCGTCTAGATCAATCCCCACTTCACCTAATCGCCGAAGTGTCTCAGCTGCCTTCTCTGCGCCGGTGATTAAACGAGGCGCCGGCTTGCCGAAGTCTCGATAGGCGGCCAGAGTCTCCAGCGGCATCGTGTCGATTGTGTCAGATCCAATGAGAGCCTCCACGTATTTCAGATCGCTGTATGCCGGATTTTTTGTGCTGGTGCTGGCCCACAGCAGCCGTTGGGTCCGCGCGCCCTGGGCTTTGAGTCGGTCGAAACGCCCACTCTCAAAGATTTCTTTGTACATGTGGTAGG
>JAKDNQ010000552.1 GCA_030456405.1 Nitrospira sp. | reverse complement strand
TCTTTCGTCGTCATGGTGATCGCCTCATGCTGGATACGACGACAACGACTGCCGGTTACGCGGCAACGTTTCCGATCGGCCTGCAGCTTCCTTGAACGCCATCTCACGCGATTGGTCACCGGATCAATGGGCCGGGATATTCGGGACGATCTTTTCCACAATGACCCGTTTGACTTGCCTGACAAAGCGTTTGGATACTTCCACGTTCTGCAACATATACCGGATTCGGAGACGGTATAGGAAGCAGGAGGAGCCTGTTCCTCTCACTGCAGACCCCCTGACTTCCTATTGCTGAGTCGCCTGAGAGGCCGTTTCCTTATAGTGCCTGCAACCGCTCGTGTTACTGATATTTTCTATGCATGAGTCTGAATACCGAGATCTTCAACTAAGACCCGTAAGGGTTCTGCCACTGACCAGGCTTGGGCGTAACAGCCATGTGCGCGGTGGGGCGCTTCGCCGTCGAAAATCTCTGAGACTTGGCCAAGACAGGCTTCTTTCAAATGCGCCCCGAGCCCATCTAGGAACGAGCGCGCCTGCTTGAGCACAGCGGCGTTCTTTCCATGAACTTTCATCCAGGCTGTCACGAATGGCCCTAACAGAAAAGGCCAGACTGTGCCTTGATGGTAGGCGCCGTCTCGATCCAGTACGCCGCCTTCATACCTGCCGCGATAGCGAGCATCATACGGCGACAACGTACGGAGCCCGACCGGTGTTAGAAGTTGCTCTTTGACAAGGCGGAGTATTTGCTGCGCCTGGTCTCGCGAAACCAGTTCGTCAACCAGCGAAATGGCGTAGAGTTGATTGGGACGGAACGACGCATCGCTCCCTTCTGGGCCATCGATCACATCGTAAAGATAGCCGCCTTGTTCGAACCAGAATCGGTTGCGGAATGATGCGATCGCCTTGCTGCGGTCGTTCCTGCACCGATCGGCATAGTCCGCATCGTCAAATGCTCGCGCGAGAGTTTCGCCGACTTCCAACGCTCGAACCCACAACGCTTGAATCTCGACAGGCTTTCCATGGCGCGGCGTCACGACCCAATCGCCGACCTTTGCATCCATCCAGGTCAATTGCGCGCCGGGAACTCCGCCCGTAATCAAACCGTCTTCGTCCATCCTGATCCCGTACCGCGTGCCTCGGCGATACCCATTAAGAATCTGTTTCACGGCAGGCCAAGCGGTTTCGCGAACCCGGCCCTCGTCTCGTGACACGGTGAGGTAACGATCGATCGTGTGGATAAACCAGAGCGAGGCGTCGATGGTGTTGTACTCAGGCTGTTCCCCTACATCGGGGAAACGATTCGGCACCATGCCTTCGGACACATGCGCAGCGAAGGAGGCAATGACCTGCCAGGCTATGTCCAACCGACCGGTCACCAGACAAAGGCCGGGCAACGAGATGAAGGTGTCGCGTCCCCAATCGGTAAACCAGGGATACCCGGCGATGACCGTGTGCTGCGTCCCTCGCTCGGAGAGATACCTGTCCGTAGCGCACCAGAGTTCACCGGCCAAAGAATCAGCCTTTGGGGCAGCTTGTCGAATTGTGCCTCGGCGAGATTTCTCCTGCTTCGCAAGGACTGCGACATCAAGCCGGTCGATGGTCTCGCTGGTAAAGGCCAAGGTCCTGGCCGATCCGGAATCAAGGTCGAACGTGAACTCTCCAGGCGACCACCAGTCTTCTTCGGCAGCGAGTCCACGTTGCTGTTCGACAGGGAATTGTATCTGCCGATACCAATTCGGTTCATGGCGATACCTTCCTGAATGGAAGGCGTGTACGGCAGGCAGATCGGCATAGGTGTGCCACATCACCATTCCACTCGCGACCTGGGCCTCCGTCGAGAGGCTTCCATTCTCGTGATGCGTCCCATGATAGTCGCGCCCGGTGAGCTTCGGCCTCACTCGTAGTCCAGCTCGCAACTGTTTCTTCCCGATCAGTTTCCATCGGACAAGGACTATGTCGCGGCCATGGATCGACAGGATCTCCCGTTGAACCGTGGTTCCGTTGCA
>JAKDNQ010000551.1 GCA_030456405.1 Nitrospira sp. | reverse complement strand
TGAATGGCGATAACTGGGACCGGGTGGACGAGCGTTCTGATGGCCTGCGCCGCATCAGCATAGGCCATGCCGAAGGGATTGGTTGTCGAAACCACAATCAACCCGGTATCGACCAGCAGCCGGGCCACCTCGCCATAGCGGCGAGCCATCTCGGTCGCTTGGCCTCGTTCATCTTTCGAGAGATCTGCATCGAGTCCGCGTCGGAGATTCTCTCCATCGAGCAAATACGCATGCCGGCCGTCCGCCACAAGCCTGGCCTCGATGGTCCTGGCAAGGAAAGACTTCCCCGTATGCCGCCCGCCGGTCACCAATACAATGGCGGCCCGGTGGCCATACTGTTGCGCGCGATCCTCGACGCCGACTTGCCCCTTCACCCAGGCAAAATCGCGTTGCCGCGCTTCTTCGCGGAGAAACTCCTGATCGTCATGGACCAATTCCGTCACGATGCCGCCGCCGGCAATGTCATATTCATCCACGAGGACGAACCGGCCAGTCGACTCAAACGAAGCCGAGAGATCGAACGCCACCGGCGTTTTGGCTCGAATGGTCAATTCAGCGACCTGATTTTTATTCACCACATTGCTGCCTTGCTGCTGAGCCAGATCCATTGTGTCGATGATCCGGTGAATGGTCGCCACTTCACAATCCACTTCCCTCGTCGCCACTCTGAGCTGATAGCGCCGCCCCCGCTCCAACGGCTTCCGGCCCAACCAGAACACATTCGCGCGCAAGGCCGTCGACACCAGAGGCAGTTCACCTTGATGCGAGGCAATCTCCCCCCGCTCCACAAAGATCTGTTCATCGAGCGTCACACCGACTGATTGGCCTGCCTGGCCCTCTATTGGCAGAGGATCGACGTTGAACGCTTCAATGGACTTGACCGTCGCTCGTTTGTTCGACGGTGAAAAGACGAGGGAGTCGCCGACCTTCACACACCCGGCTGTGACCCGCCCTGTAATAATGCGGCGAGCGTCGAATTTATACACGTCTTGAATAGGCAGGCGAAGCGGCTGTTCGGAACGTCCCGGCTCCTTCCGAAACGCACTGAGTGCGTCCAGCACGGTAGGACCGTGATACCACGGCATCTGCTCGCTCCGGTTGGCGATATTATCTCCAAGCTTGGCGCTGACCGGAATGATCTGCTGCGGAACCGCCTTGAACTGCCCGAGGAACTCCCGATATTCCTTTTCGATCCCGTCGAACACGTCCTGCCGGTAGCCGACCAGATCCATCTTGTTTACGACGACGGCAAACTGTCGTACGCCCAGGAGCGATAAGAGATAGCCATGTTTCTTGGACTGTTCCTTCACGCCCTCCAAGGCATCGATCAGCAGCAACGCCCCTTCAGCCCTAGCCGCTCCGGAAATCATGTTCTTGAGAAATTCTTTATGCCCCGGCGCATCGATGATGATGTAGTGCCGGCCCTTCCAAGCGAAGAAGGTCCGCGCTGTATCGATTGTGATGCCCTGTTCCTGTTCTTCAAGAAAGGCATCGAACAGGAACGCGTACTCGAATTCCTTCCCCTGCTGCCGGCAAATGGCTTGAACCTTTTCAAGCTTGCCATCCGGCAACGATCCCGTGTCGGCATAGAGACGCCCCAGCAAGGTGGACTTCCCATGGTCCACATGCCCGACGATGACGATGTTCAGATTGTCCGATGGTCTCGAAATTGTTTCTGCCATGCTTAGACTCCAGAATGTTCAAACAGGCAGCCCAGCAAGGCCGCAGGGGAGGGAAAACCGCAGGCGTACCCTCTGGGGTACGTTGAGGATTTTTCCGACCCGAGAACGAAACTGGATGCCTGTTTCAACATTCTGCCGTTACATGTACCCGTCTTTGCGAAGGAGCTCCATCCCACGCCCTTCATCCTGCGCGCGGCCCGATCGTTCCGCCACTGTGGTGCGACGCAATTCATCGATGATGTCGTCCACAGACTTGGCAGTCGATTTGATGGGCGTTGTGCAGGGCGCGCAACCCAGACTGCGGTAGCGGGTTCCCTCTCCTTTGT
>JAKDNQ010000150.1 GCA_030456405.1 Nitrospira sp. | reverse complement strand
AATGGTCGAGTATGAAGTGGTGGAGATCAAGTTCGAGGAGCTCTAGCAGGATGCTTATTAGAAAAATGGAGCGGGGTAGCTGGGACGATCCCTGTGCTCGCGCAACGCGCAGCCTAAGAAGGATGAGAAGGGTAACCTGGTCGTCCTCCTGCTCGCGGAACGCGCACGATAGGAATGTGCTCGTTCGACGCGCGCACTCGAGGATCGACCAGGTTACCCTTGAAAAAAACGAGAAATTGAGAAGACGCGCGCAGTGGGGATCATCCCAGCCACCCCTTAGTAAGTGATAGATCCCTGCGGCCTTGCCTGCGGAGAGGCGTGTCCAAGGGTAAAGAGTCTGTCTTGGCAGACTCTGGGTGGGCGGGTGAAATAACTGCCTGGGCTGTGTGGGTGAGACCGGCGGCCATTTTGAGCATCCTGCGAAATATTCTTTTCTTGTCTAATACATGTGGGCTAGCGTGCCGCACTCTCTGAGACTCATCACCCTCCTGACGGATTTCGGCAATCGCGATTGGTTCGTTGCTGGTATGAAAGGTGCGATTCTCTCGACTCATCCGGACGCCCGTATCGTCGATCTCTCCCATCAGATTGCGCCACACCGGATCGACGAAGCCGCCTATTTCCTTAAGTCCTGCTATCGTGAGTTTCCTGAAGGCACCATCCATGTCGTGATCGTCGACCCGGGCGTCGGCAGTGCCAGGCGGGCCATTGCCGTCAAAAGTTCACGGTACTTTTTTCTGGGCCCGGACAACGGTGTATTCACCCACATATTTTACGACGAACAGCCGCTTGAAGTGCGCGAGATCGACCAACAGAAGTTTCGGCGTGAATCGCCGGGTCACACCTTCGATGGGCGTGATCTCTTTGCCCCGGCTGCTGCCCGACTCGCCAAGCACGAACCGTTTGAGTCCTACGGGCTGGTAATCGAAGATTACCGGAGATGTTCCATCTCTCAGCCACATTGGGAACACACCGCCCTGGTTGGCGAGATTGCCTACGTGGACCGGTTCGGGAATCTGATTTCTAATCTCACCTCCCAGCATCTCGAAGAGGTACGTTCAACCACGAGTCGCCGGCAATTGGCCATTCGGATCGGCGATTGGGTCGTCAAAGACCTTGTCGACAGCTATAGCAATGGGTCGGCCGGGCAGCCCTGTGCGCTTATCAATAGCGATGGCCGGATCGAAATATTCCTGAAAGAAGCCTCCGCGGCCGATCTCCTCCATGTGGGCAAGGGGGAGCGAATCGAAGTGTCGCGCGGAGGGTCGGATCTCACGTGAACCCTGGCAGGTATGTACGCGCGCTACTTCACCCTAAGCCCCTTCAGAAATTCTTCAAGGTTCTTTTTCGCTTCGTCGAAGAGAGCGTCCTCCGATTGTCCCTGCGCGGCTGTCACGCCGGCAGAGACTTCGTAAATGTAGACGCCACGCATCTAACGCTGCGAGTAGGAGCAGGCTCCATACACTGTGTCGAGGTCGTGGCATGCGGGTGCGGGTCATCGTGTGTCTCCTGTGTTGGGGAGAATGTGTTATGGCGAATATCGGATGGTAAATGGGAAGAAAAGAATGTTCAATGGCGTATAGTAAATGATCCGAGTGAGAGATGCGTCAGGGGGCCTCTCCTGTCAGCTATAACATCGCGAGCTGAGCCTGCGCCCATGCATTACCCTGAGCGGCAGATTTCTCATACCATTTCCTAGCAGCCGCATAGTCCTTCGGCACACCCTGTCCGTTGGCATAGAGTTGCCCGAGCTGAGCTTGTGCCCATGTGTGGCCCTGGGCGGCTGCTTTCTCATACCACTCTCGTGCCGTCGCATAGTTCTGGAGCACACCGCGCCCGTTGACATACAATTGGGCAAGGTTGTACTGCGCCTGCGCCACACCGTGGGTTGCCGCTTGCTCCCACCAGTAGTGGGCCTGCTTATAATCCTGAGGCACACCCAGCCCGTCGGCGGACAGCTGCCCAAGCTGATTCTGCGCCCATCCGTGGCCCTTGGCGGCGGCTTTCGCATACCATTTCCGTGCGGACGCATAGTCCTGTGGCACCCCCCGTCCGTTGGCATACATCTGCCCAAGTTGGTTCTGCGCCGACGCATTACCCTGGGCGGCCAGCCTCATCAGTTGTTGCTGGTCTACATCTGAAACCAGCTCCGCTGGGGGAGCCGGCGCACGCCCAGGGATTTTTGCCATCAGGCGTTGTGTTAATTCAGGGGGATCTAGGCGTTCCTGTCGTGGTGTCGTCGGAGACGTATTGTTTGGAGACACCGCCTGTTCATCCGTCTGAGCAGGGTTGTCGGAAATGCTATGCTGCGCAGCCTCTGGGTGGTGAGCCGACTCAATTTCGTTCTCAGCCATCGGCTCATTTCCAGGGAGTGCTTCCTGTGCAACGGCCTGAGGAGGTTTATTGAGAATAAGGGTTTTAGATGGCTTCGTGACTGCAAATACGATGACGACGGTAAAGAGCGCGCCGATGGCCACCATGGCCGTTTTGGCACGGGGGAACGGTTGATTGCCTTGCCCCGTTGCGCCGGCCGTCTGGTTGTGTTCCTCAGTTGCTCGGCGCCGGCGTTCGTAGGCGTCCCAGCTTTCGCTTGGTTCATGAGCGGGGCGAATCGTTGTGTGACAAGAAGGGCACGTCACAGGCTCAACAGGCTTCACGCTTGGTCCACGGCAAGCACGCAGCCAGTCGTCATACCGTTGTTTCAAGACCGGGTCACTGAGTGTCTCGAAGGCTACATTAATTTTCCCGGACTTTTCCTCTGCCTTTGCCAGAAGCGCGGGCCTATGGTGAAAGCGGTCAGGATGCCAGACCTGTAGTAAGAGCCGGTACGAATTCTTTATCTCTTCAGGAGTCGCGGTATCCTGGATTTCAAGAATGGTGTAATGGGTCTCCATACTGGATGTTCCAATTAAAATAAATTAGGCGATTCCCGGGAACTCATTGGAAAATGAAACGGGTCAACACTTCTATAATATCCTAGCGCAACAACCGGTGAAAAGCATGGGCGCGCAGTAAATAGAGTACTTTTCGCGCTTGGTTTGGCTCAGCGTCGGGTGAAGAGAGTAATAGGAGGTGGGCCGAATGCTGAATGTCCAATGTTGAATGATCCAGACGAGTGAGGATCTCCGAACGACGAAGAAGGCCGGATCGTCACGCGCCGAGAGATGTTGGACAGCAGCGTCTGGCTGTTGGTCTGAACAGGCTTCGGCTCTATCAGGAAAAACCCCAGACCCTGTATCAGTCCCTTAACGACTTTGCCCTGACAGTGGCGGCTCAACCGGTCCGGCCCATTCGCCGACTAAGTCATTGAGCGTCCGATCTTCTGACGTTGCGAGGTAGGGGCCGTCTCCGTCGTCTTCGATGTAGTGTAGAACTTTCGCGGTGTTTCCATCGCATGCGCCGCGATACCAATACCACCCTGTCTTTATCGGCTTCTTAGTCGTCCAGGTCATTCTTCCACCTCTCCAGCCGTTGTGCCCGTCTTTGTTCCTGCGAGAGTCTATATACCACCTCTTGCCACACAACGAAGTCAATAGCTATGCATAGGCGATTGTGTCCCCCATCCCGCCAGCATCAGACTTTTCTGACCAGTAAACAATGGATGTTGCCGCCACCCGGTAGGAGCACATCGGTAAGGGGACCCAGCTCCGTGCCGAGAAATATTTGGAGTGCAAGACATGACCCGAACTTGTGACCACTATCTTGCATGTATCTTCGGGATCTTGTACGTGCGGGACGGCTGTCTTGGACAGGGAAAATACGCCGTCTGTGAGATAGTCGAGGCAGGTCGTTAAGCCGTTGTTGTGAGAACGAGCCGAGGAACGAAGAAATTTTGGGATGCGTCAGCCATATTACTCCTCATTACCCCTCTGTCTTCGTGAGCCGCACACGCTCCCCCGTCACGCACTGCTAGATGGCAGGGACGCAAGTGGTATGAAATCGACGCGTCCCTGACGAGAAAAGACTCACGGCCTCTTAGTCGTTGTGATCCATGAACAGATGGCAAGGCCGTCCTATCGAACTGGGCTGCCGTGCGATCCCGCCGGACCCTTCGGGAGTTTGTCGCTGGCCACACGCGTGATGGAAATTT
Organism: Nitrospira sp.; assembly: GCA_030456405.1. Next base: position 1,684 of record JAKDNQ010000150.1, on the reverse strand, counting down.
CTCGAGTGTCTGCGTCACCCTTGACCCTCAGCTTCACGATGGTTCCTGCTTCACCTCGGATCATCTTGACCACTTGCTCATAGTTCTTTCCCGTCACCGTCGTCCCATCTACTGTCGTGATCTCATCTCCATGTTTGAGCCCTGCTTGCTGAGCCGGTCCCTCCGGACGGACCATACCGACATACAGCACCGCTGGATCACCGACACGCTCGGCCCCGACTTGGAGTGACAAGCCGATCACGCCATTCGGCAGTTTGGCCTCGTCTCCATGCGCATAGGGTGCCTGGCTCACTGACTGGTCAGCAGCCACAGCGGCGCCGGTCAACAGAAGGCCCATCATCAGACCTGTCGCAATATGGATGCTCTTAATCCTCATGTGCAATCCTCCCTGTGAACTATTGTTGACTTGCCTGTCCTTGTACATACAATACCGCGAACAATGCGAGAAGTACGACGCCGCTCGTCGCAGAAACGGTTCGATGAACCAGCTGTTTCATACTGTTCTCTCGTTATATAAAAGCGGCGGCCCTGTATGGCTTCTTGAGTTCTAACTCCAAGTGCAACACTACCGGCCCGGATGGGCTAAGGTGTTGCCATGCGAAAACAATGTTACACGCACTTGAGTGATACAGACCGTGAGACTTTGAGTCTGGGCCTGGCCCACGGCCATTCGCTGCGGATGATGGCGAGGGTGTTGGGGCGCGCCCCCAGTACCGTGAGTCGGGAGTCGGCCCGCAACCGCACGCGGGGCCGCCCCTATCGCGCCTGCACGGCCCAGACATTGGCGACGGCCCGAGCCCGTCAGCCACGGCGACCACGCAAACTCTTGGACCCCTGGCTGTGGCAGTATGTGCGGACACATCTGGCTGAGGGCTGCTCGCCCGAACAGATTGCTGGCCGCCTCAAACGCGCGTATCCTGACGAGATGGGACAGCGGCTCTCGACCGAGACCATCTATGCGGGGCTGTATGTGTTGCCGCGAGGCACCCTGCGCAGTGAATTGCTGGCCGCACTGCGTCAGGCGCGCAAGGCGCGCCGGCCTCGGGCGCGGGGAACCGATCGACGCGGCCAGATTCCCAACATGACGCCGATGGCCGAGCGTCCCGCCGAGATCGCAACCCGCACGGTGCCCGGCCACTGGGAAGGCGACCTGATCAAAGGGGCGCGCAATGGCTCGGCTGTTGGGACCCTGGTGGAGCGAACCACCCGTCTGGTGCTCCTGGCCCGGATGGACGGGACGGATGCCCGGAGTGCCCGCGAGGGTTTCACGAAGAAACTCCGGCACGTGCCCGCGCTGCTGCGGAAGACGCTGACGTACGATCGGGGCAAAGAAATGGCCGAGCATGAACGCCTGGCCGAGCGGCTCGCGATCCAGATCTTCTTTGCCAATCCCCATTGTCCCTGGCAACGCGGCACCAACGAGAACACCAATGGACTGCTGCGCCAGTACTTGCCCAAGGGTACCGACTTGTCGGGGTATACGCAGCGCCAGTTGAACGCCATCGCGCATCGCTTGAACACGCGCCCGAGAAAATGTCTCAACTTCGCCACGCCTCTGGAAGTGTATACAGAGCTGCATCATCATTCACCCGTTGCACTTGGAACTTGAAACCGCCCTTCTAAATACTACGAGCAGCGTAACAACCGGCGATGAGAGAGGGATTAGGGCGATATTAAAAGATCC
>JAKDNQ010000550.1 GCA_030456405.1 Nitrospira sp. | reverse complement strand
TGCAAACAAATACGTATCATCTAAGCTGTTGAAATTACGTACAGCGACAATTTGGTGCAGTACTTGCTTTGGCAAGCACCCAGCAGTACACCACAACCATGGGAGGAATCGATGGAATGTCCGAAGTGCAAAGGTCTCATGATGCTTGAGCGGTTCTCCGACTTCTTCTTAGTTTTCTATGCCTGGAAATGCATCAATTGCGGGGCCATCATCGATCGTACGATTTCAAATAATCGGCAAAAGAGTCTGGCTGCCCGAAAACCCCAAGCAGTGGTGACCCCCTGAAGAATTGCCTTATATCACCATATTGGCCGACTGTCTTGACCAGTATGGATGGTCGATGCCCCTATGCTGATGATGCCTGTCGTTCGCACCTTGCGCCCATGGCACCGGGCGTCATTATAGTCCTCGGTTCTGAGATCGTCAAAATAGCGCCTTCCTCTTTGGTCCAATCGATTTCTCTCCTTACCCGCTCCAGACCGTTCCCATAACCGGGCACAGCTTGACCTCTTCAAAAACGCTGTGTTAGGTTAAGTATTCACGATAGATCACTCACATCACATATGCGTGTTATTGCCGGATCCCACCGAGGTCGCAGATTAAGTGGGCCAAAAGGGACTACACTGCGTCCCACATCCGATAAGGTTCGTGAGGCGATTTTTTCGATCCTCGGGGCTCAAGTGCCTGGAGGACGCTTTCTTGATTTGTATGCCGGTACGGGAGCCGTGGGGATCGAAGCGCTGAGCCGAGGAGCCTCAGTGGTGACCTTTGTTGAGTCGGATCCTAAGGCCGTGCAGCTGTTACAGAAAAATCTACAAACATGTCAACTCCTCAACCATGCGCAGATACATATGGGACGAACGTCTGCCTTCCTCGAACGGAAAGATTGGTGGAATGGCCCCTACGATGTCCTCTTTGCTGATCCGCCGTATGCCGCACTGGATGAGATAGACGTCCTTATCCATGCTTGGAGGTCCGGACTCTTGTCGGAGCATGCAACCGTTATGATCGAACAAGACTCGCGTGCCACATTGCCTGCATCCATTGACCATGCCACCCTTATACGGCGGTATCAGTATGGCGACACCGCACTGCATCTCTATGATGTCTCCATTTCAGTGCCGACTGCATCATGAAAATCGGCATCTATCCGGGCACCTTTGACCCCATTACCCACGGACACACCGATATCATCACACGAAGCTTGCGCGTGTTTGATAAAGTCGTGGTCGCCGTGGCGCCCAATCCATCGAAACATCCACTCTTTACCCTGACTGAACGACTGGACATGATCAGGGTTGTGATGAAGGAGTTGGAACACGTCGAGGTGACCCACTTCGACGGCTTACTGGTAGACTTTGTCCAGCGATTCGGCGCCCATGCGATCATCCGTGGCTTGCGGGCTATCTCAGACTTCGAACATGAGTTTCAGATGGCTCTGATGAATAGAAAAATCGCCAAACAGGTTGAGACTGTCTTCCTGATGCCCAGCGAAGAATATTCTTATCTCTCCTCAACGATCATTAAAGATGTGGCCACCCATGGTGGAGCGCTCACGGAATTTCTCCATCCAGAGATTGCGCACAAATTGCAGGAACGGATTAGGAGTTTGAAATCATGAGGCTTGCTGCACGAGCAGGGCGAATCGCCCCCTCCCCTACCTTGGCCATGGCCGCAACCGCAAAGGCGATGGCCGCACAGGGAATCGATGTGGTCGATTTCTCGTCCGGCGAGCCGGATTTCGATACGCCGGAACCGGTCAAAGCCGCCGCAGAAGCCGCCATTCGTGCAGGGTTTACAAAATACACCCCCTCGTCGGGCACCGATGAGCTCCGCCACGTGATTATCGACAAACTTCAAAGAGAGCATGGACTTCGGTACGAGAAATCTCAGGTCCTCGTCTCCTGTGGGGCAAAACATTCACTCTACAACCTTGCCGAAGCGCTCCTTGAAGCAGGTGATGAAATCATCATTCCCGTTCCCTATTGGGTCTCCTATGCCGATCAAGCGC
>JAKDNQ010000549.1 GCA_030456405.1 Nitrospira sp. | reverse complement strand
AAGGAGACTCGAATGAAGATCATGCAGGTGACGGTAGAGGTTGCGCGAGCAGAGGCCGCATCCGCAGAGGTATTGGTACTCCTGCACTGTGAGGGGGACGCATTGGCGGCGCAGGATACCGCCCGGCTCGATAAGGCCCTCGATGGCGCGTTGAGCGCGCTGGTGCACTCGAAGGAATTCGAAGGCAAGCCGAACGAAGTCTTGCTGTATCACACCCAAGGTAAGGCGCCTGCAAAACGGCTGGTGTTGGTCGGCTTGGGCAAGAAGAATGAGGTGACGACTGAGACCATACGGCAAGCGATGGGTTCAGCCGCGAAACGCGTCCGCCAGACGAAGGTTGAATCGTTTTCAGTGGCGCTGCCGACCGTGAGGCCTGAGGGAATGTCCTCGCTCGATGTCGCGCAAGCGATGGTGGAAGGGGCGATCCTGGGCAGTTATCAGTTCACCGTCTATCGAAGCGAAGCCACCTCAGGGCGAGACGTCGCAGGGATGAGGGTGCTCATCCAGATGAAGGCTCAGTCGCGACAGGTGACCGAAGGGATTCGGCGCGGCGTCGCCACGGCAGAAGCCACCGTCTTTGTCCGCGATCTCTGTAATCATCCGTCTAACGTCCTGACCCCCACAAGAGTTGCCGACGAAGCGAAGGCCATCGCCAAGGCTGAAGGGATTGCGATCGACATTCTCGAGCGGAAGGAAATGGAGCACTTGGGAATGGGCGCACTGCTCGGAGTGGCGCGCGGGAGCCAGGAGCCGCCCAAGTTCATCATCCTTGAATATAACGGAGCCAAGAAACAAGACCAGCGCCCGGTCGTGCTGGTCGGGAAAACGATCACCTTCGATACGGGGGGAATCTCTCTTAAGCCTGCCGAAAACATGGAACATATGAAAGCCGATATGACGGGAGGAGCCGAAGTCCTGGCTTCGATCAGAGCAGCGGCCAGACTCAAGCTCCCATTGCGTCTCATCAGCATCCTGCCCGTAGCTGAAAATATGCCGGGCGGTCGGGCAATGAAACCGGGCGATATTGTCACGACGTTGTCGGGGAAAACCGTCGAAGTGCAGAACACGGATGCGGAAGGTCGGCTCATCCTGGCCGACGGCCTCGCCTATGCGATGCGCTATAAGCCTGCGGCCCTGATCGACATTGCGACGCTCACAGGAGCCTGTGTCGTGGCGCTCGGCCAATTTGCGATCGGGATGTTCGGCACAGATGACATACTGAAAGACAGGGTCCGCAAGGCGGGACAGAAGGCCGGCGAGCGGGTGTGGGAAATGCCGCTGTGGGAAGAGTATTTCGAACAGCTCAAGAGCGACGTCGCCGATATGCGTAACATCGGCGGCCGTGGAGGCGGGATGATTACCGCAGCGCTTTTTCTGAGTAAGTTCGTGGGGGACTGTCCGTGGGTACACCTCGATATCGCCAGTACGGATTGGAGCGAGCGAGAACGGGCCTACATCCCGAAGGGTCCCACCGCGATCGGCACCAGGCTGTTGGTGCAGTACCTGATCGATCGGACTCTCTAGCAAGATGCCGAAAACGCCCGCCAGCGCGGTTCTCATATCGTTCAATTAAGGATTCCACGGTTTCCGGACATTGGAGCAACATCGAATGACTTTGCGTGAAAAAATCGGGCAGCTTTTCATGGTTGGATTTGTCGGCACATCAGTCACGCCCGATCTGGCTTCGTTCATCAAAAAGTACAGGCCAGGCGGGGTCATTCTCTTTTCACGCAATCTCGAATCCCTCGAACAGATAGTCGATCTGACCAACGGGCTACAAGCCTGCAGTCCTCATTCGCCGCTCTTGATCTCGATCGATCAGGAAGGCGGCCGGGTCTCCCGCCTTCCAAAGGGCTTCACCATTTTCCCTCCCTGCGACCTGTTGGGCCGCTGCAACTCAACCGAATTGGCCTACGCCGCTGCGGCCACGATTGCCAAAGAGCTGAGGGCAGTGGGCGTGAACATGAATATGGCGCCGGTGCTCGACGTGAATAGCAATCCGGACAATCCGGTCA
>JAKDNQ010000548.1 GCA_030456405.1 Nitrospira sp. | reverse complement strand
AACCGGTCAAAGATACGAGACTGATCCTCTTGCGTGATCCCAATGCCATGATCGGTCACGGACAACCGTGCGTGAGTGTGTTCGATCGTCAGCGCGATGTCGACGGTACCGCCTGGATGAGAGTATTTAACCGCGTTATCGAGAAGATTCAGGAATAGTTCGCGCAAACGCAATTCATCTCCCAATACCACTGCGGGCGCGGTAGTTCGTAGCACGACCTGGATGTCCCGTTCCTGCCCCAACAGTGAGGCCTGCCGGTGAAGATCCTCGACAAGCGCATCCAGTGGGACCGGCACATGTTCCATCTTCACCTCGCCCATGTCGGCTCGGGAGAGAAAGAGCAATTCATCCACAATGCGCGTCATCCGGTCGATTTCTTCGAGATTGCTCTCCAGGACGATTTTGTAGTCGTCCGTTTCGCGAGGGCGCCGGAGCGCGAGTTCGGTCTCCCCTTTCATGACCGTCAACGGCGTGCGCAATTCGTGCGAAGCATCGCTGCTGAACTGGCGGATTTGCCGAAAGGAGGTTTCGAGCCGATCGATCATGTTATTAAACGTGTTCGTCAGACGGCCGATTTCGTCGGCTGAAGCCGGGACCTTCAGCCGCTGTGTGAGATCGCCTCCGGCAATGCGTTGGGCAGCCAACGTGATCGCATCGACTGGACGAAGGGCTCGTCCGGCCATGAACCAGCCGCCGGCGAGCGACACGGCCAGCGCGACGGGCATACTGACCAGCAGCACGAGCAGGAGACGGTTGAGGGTCTCTTCCATGGAGTCCATCGAGGCGCCGACCTGAATGATGTAGAGCAAGTTGCCTCGATAGATGATGGGAACAGTAATGAGGCGTAACGCCGGTTCCCTGGGATATTTTGCGAATTCGAGGAGTGAGCTGCCTGCATTCACGGCCTGCTTGGCCTGGTCACTCAGGGGCACCTCATGTTGCTTCATGTTCGGCGAGCGAATGGTAATGGTGCCGGATGGACTGAAGATCTGGAAGAACTTATCGATGCGCGCCAGTTCAGGAAACTGCGACATGAGTTCGTCTACGTCGATCAGCGGGAGAAATCCGCGTTCTTCCAACGACCGAACGGCCGCCTCAGCGGTGTCCACCAGCGATTCATCGACCGCATCGCGGAGGCTCCGAGCCGTGACCACGTACAAAATGGCAGAGAAGATGATGAGGATGAGCGCGAGCGCAGTGCCGTACCAGAGCGTGAGCCGGACGCGAAGCGGCATCAGTCGACCTTCAGCATGTATCCGCTTCCGCGAATCGTGTGAATCAGCTTCTTTGAGCGCCCTCGGTCGATCTTGTTGCGGAGGTAATTGACGTAGACGTCGATCACATTGGTAAACGTATCGAAGTCCTGGTTCCAGACATGTTCCGAGATCATCGGGCGGGTCAATACACGCCCCGTATGGCGCATCAAATATTCAAGGAGAGCATATTCCTTCAACGTGAGATCGATTCGCTGGCCGCCTCGAGTTACTTCACGCGTAGCCGGGTTTAACGCCAAGTCGTCGATCTGGAGCACGCCGGGACTCTCCGTGGCGCCACGGCGAAGCAACGCCCGAATGCGGGCGAGTAGTTCGTCGATCGCGAACGGCTTGGTGAGATAATCGTCCGCTCCCGCATCAAGGCCCTTGACGCGCTGATCCACCTGCGATTGGGCGGTCAGGATCAGAATGGGGGTGTGAATCCGCGCCTGGCGAACACCCCTGAGAATGTCCAATCCGGGCAATGACGGCAGCATCAAGTCGACGATCAGGAGATCGTAGTCGGTATGGAGGGCCATTTCGAGGCCCTTCGCGCCGTCCTCACAGAGGTCGACGGCATAGCTCTCTTCCTCAAGCGCGCGCCTGATGAAGCAGCCGACTTTGGTTTCATCTTCAATGACGAGAATGCGCATAGGGGTAGATGGAGGATTATACCAAACCCGTGTCTACAATTGGTCTGTTTGGTTTGTCTGGTTGATTTGGTTCATCTGGTTAGTTTCTTTCAACCAAAGAACAAGACAAAC
>JAKDNQ010000547.1 GCA_030456405.1 Nitrospira sp. | reverse complement strand
GTCCGATCGATCATGGCGCGAGCCGAGGCAGTCTTCTGCAGACAGGACGCGATAAACGTTTGACCACCGAAACCGGGATTGACTGACATAATGAGGACCAAATCGACATCGGGGAGAATTTCCTCGATCGTATTGAGCGAGGTGGCCGGATTCAGAGTCACTCCGGCCTTGACACCGCGTTCCTTGATCGATTGCACCGTGCGATGGAGATGCGGGCAGGCCTCTACATGCACTGTGAGGTAGTCTGCGCCTGCCTCGGCGAACTCGGCGATAAAGGCGTCGGCATTGGTGATCATGAGGTGGACGTCGAGCGGCAGTTTGGTGACTTTTCTGAGCGCCGCCACAATCGGAGGGCCGATGGTTAAATTCGGCACGAAGTGTCCGTCCATGACGTCGATGTGCAGAAAATCGGCCCCTGCTCGTTCGACGGCTGCGACTTCGTCAGCCAGTCTGGCAAAGTCAGCAGATAAGATTGAGGGGGCAATAAGAACGGGGCGTGCCATCACAACACCTTCCTTAGTCGTGCAGCGTAAAATCCATCCATCGAGAACCGGTTGCCTACTGTCGAGAGGGCGCCGTGTCCAGTGACGAATCCCTGTGCGACAGGTGGGAGCCAGGAGACGACGGATTCACGTCGGAATTCCGCATGAGCACGACAGAATCGTTCGATGACGTCTTCGTTTTCTTCCGGTTCTGTGGAGCACGTACTATAGACTAGCACCCCGCCGGGCCGCAAGCATGAGGCAACGCTTTCGAGAATCTGACACTGAAGCGCCTGATGCCGAGGGAGCGCCTGCGCGTCTTTCCGCCATTTCGCTTCCGGATGTCGCCGCAACACACCGAGTCCGCTGCAGGGCGCGTCTACCAAAATTCGATCAATAGAAGGTTCGCCCATTCTGGCCTGCTTCACGGAAGGGGATCGCGCTGTCGTCACAAGGGGGACCCACTCACGTGGCTGCCGGATATCGCCGACGATTGGTTCGACAATTCGGATTCCGAGCCGATCACAATTACTTCGTACCAGATTCAAACGAACCTCTTTCCGATCGACAGCATAGATGATCCCCTTGTTCTGCATCAGAGCGGCCACATGAGTTGATTTCCCTCCCGGTGCTGCGCAGGTATCGAGCACGATGTCGCCAGGCTGAGGGTCGAGCAGAGGAGGAATTAATTGCGCGGCTTCATCTTCGATATAAAAGGCGCCTTCGTGAAAGCCTGGAAGCGAGGGCACAGAGCCTCCGTCTTCAATCAGAATGCCGAATGGGCTTACGCTGGTCGGCGTGGCTGCAATACCGGCCTGAGCAAATATGTCGAGCAGCGACTCCCTCGTTGTGACGAGCTGGTTCACTCGAAGTGTGAGTGGAGGCGTGCCACTGACTCCCTCGCAGGCGCGTTCCGCGGGAGCCAGTCCCAGCCGATCCACCCATCGACGGCTGAGCCAGCCTGGGACCGAATACCGAACGGCAAGAGCGTGCGCGGCATCAAGATTCATGTCGGGCCAGGGTTCAGGCGGATGGCGCAAGAGCGCCCGCAACACCGCATTGACGAACCCACTCCAGTCTCTGCCGACTGTGCCGGTAAAGGCCTTAGCCAGATTGACTGATTCATTGACTGCGGCAGACTGCGGAATACGATCCAGAAATAGAACTTGGTAGGCCCCAAGCCTGAGCACCATTTGCACGGCGACAGGAAGGCGAAGCAGCGGTTTGTCTAGAACCGGTTCCAGCCGCCAATCGATGGTCGCACGGCGTCGCAAGACACCATAGGTGAGTTCCACTGTGAGGGACCGCTCCCTGCTGTCGAAGGGGCATTGCGCGAGGGCACGGTCCAATAAGATATCGATCCCCTCCTCACTCGTATCAGATTCCACCAGCAAGGAGAGGGCAGTTGCACGGGCTGATCGTGCGGTCAGGGCAGTGAACAAGGATCGAGAGCTGGGAGCCATAGGGGATTTAGCCCGGTCTGTCTGGTTGATCTGGTCTGTCTCGTCTGTTTGGTTGAACAAGACCAACTCGATGAA
>JAKDNQ010000036.1 GCA_030456405.1 Nitrospira sp. | reverse complement strand
TCCACATGCTCTGGGAACTGTTCGACCGGCTCAAGAAAGACGGCTACGAACTCGATACGCTTTCCATGGGAATGTCGGAAGATATGGATATCGCCATCGCCGAAGGCGCGACCACAGTCCGCATCGGTACGGCGATTTTGGGGCCGAGACGTTACCTCATCCCCGAAGAGATTGCCGCCCGCGCCGCCCGATAAGCCCTGGCAGGATGCTGAAAAAGCCGCTCTTCTCACCCGCCCAACCCTGGTGCGCCAAGACGCACCTTTCACCAGGCGGCAGCTCGAAACCCGTGAAGCGTATCTCGTGAAGCGTCGTTCGTTTCCGGACACGGACGTTTCACGCTTCACGTTTCACGAACGACGTGGCTAAACTTTGTGAGCATCCTGCGGGAGTATTCTCCTAACAAGAGATGGATGGAGTTCACGGTGCGAGAGATGTCCTGCGCTTGCTGTCCGAATAGGCCATCGCAGCGCCGCACGGAGGATTTAACCCGCATTATTCACGAGAGTTCGTGACGAAACCGCCGAGACGCCACGCGAGACGGGCGTGCGGAGCCGCGAAGGATGGAAGCATACTTGAACAGTATGTTGACCGACTAAGCGGCGAGCCCGCCCGCCGTCAGGCCTGTCATAGCGGCGTATCGGCGGTTGCAGTAGAAGTCTTCGTGAATAATGGGGGTTAAGGCGAGCCGGATCAGCCTGCAATCTCAATGTATGCTTGCGAGACCCGACTCGGGATCTCCGCGTGTACGGGTTCAATCCTCGCCCGCCCTTTCGAGCGGACGCCACCGAGTGCCGCCTTTCAACGGTCGGTGAAATCCAATGCTTTCAATCCGCGCCCGCTTTTTTGAGGAATGGATTGCAAGATCTGAGGTGGCCCGACCCGGAATGGGGTGAAGCGCAGGAAGCGATTCACGAATCTTGAAAATCAATACTTCCAAGTATCGTGAGGTACCGGCAAGCGATTGAGCACTTCGCGGTAGAACTGCCAATTCGGCATGAAGCGATCCATCAGAGCCATGAATCGGCGGGTGTGGGTCGGCTCGATAAGATGCGCCAGCTCATGCACGACGATGTATTCAAGGCACTCCGGTGGCTTCTTCGCCAACTCCGTGTTTAAGCGAATCTGACGCGCGGTGGGAGTGCAACTTCCCCATTTCGTCTTCATGCGTTGAACGAAGAAACGGTTGACCGTCACGCCCATCAGTGGCCGCCACTTGGCGAGGAGCGGAAGCACGGCCTTTCTGAGTTGCTCGCGGTACCATTCCTCAAACAATGCCTGCCGCTTATCTACGCCCGTTCCAGGACGCACGCGCAGGAGAATGCGGTTATGCCTCAATTCAATGGCCGGTCTCTCTTGGTCCTCCCGCACAGTGAGCAAGTAGCGTCGTCCCCAAAGATAATGGCTTTCCCGGTCCAGATACTCGCGGGGTGTTTCACGTGCCTGTTCTCGAAGTTTTTTCTGTTGCTGCACGATCCAATCAAGCTTCGAAATCGCAAAGACGCGGATCGTGTCGAGGCTCATGCGCGATGGAGCTGAAATTTTCACCTTGCCGGTTGGGGGATAGACACTCAGATGGACGTTCTTGATGTTTTTCAGCACCACATCCACCGCGATCTCGCCCAGTTGCACCTGCGCCATCATTAGTATTCTCTTTGCGCCTTAATGATGAGAAATATGCGCTCCACCTCGGTCGCGTCCCGCAGCACATCGTAGAGCGCTTGCTTGATCACTTGCTCCCGCGACTGGACACCGCGCCAACCATCGGGCCGCACTTTTTTCACAGCTTCGTCGATCTTCAGCGCCAGTTTCAATGTCGAATCGCCGGCAACTGTGAATTCGGCCTCCGTTTCCGCCGCACAATCTGCCTGCGAGGACGCTCCTTTCGACTTTTTCAGATTATTGTACAGTGCGCGAAGGGCTGGACTGTTCTTCAGAGGCTCAGGGGTATCCTCCGCCTGTCCTGCCTCTACCTTCTTCGCCAGTTCGGCAATGCGCTTCAAGTATTGCTCGTACTCGATGGCCTTCGTCTTGCGATCTGCGATGATCTCGTCCAGCAATGCGGACATCTTCTCGTAAAAGGCCGGGTCGTTCAGGTGCTCCTTGATGATCTTCTTGCGAACGTTGTTCTCAATGGTTTCGGCGATGGCGTTCTTGTTGCCCTTCAGTCCCCCGAGCTGTGTCGCGATGGCATTCGCGATACCGGTTTTCACGATCAGGTCCAGTAAGGGCATATCATCGAAGGGCGAAATCTTTCTCGGCTCATCGGCTTCTATATAGGTGTCGATGAGGTGCCGCATGTCGGCCTCATAGGCCTTGAGGTCGAGCGTTTCGCCGCTGGCCTTGCGGATGATCTCGCGCACGTTCAGATAATGGGCGAGTTGCTTCTTGAGTCGGCTGATGTCACCAGCGCTGTACCCGGCAGGCTCCAGCTCGTCGGCGATATTGGCATAGGCGCGCACCAGGGCCACAGTCGCCTTGTAGAGCGCCGCCCGCTGCGGCTCCTTTTCTTGAAGATCCGCCGGAATCTCCGTGTTGCCGCAGAAATAGTGGATGTGTTCCAGCTCGCCATTGGGCGGCTTAACCGGCTCGCACAGCAGGGCAAGCACTTCGGTGGCGTTGTCGAGGCGTTCTTTGCTCTTCTTCAGACGATCCTGCATCAACACCGTGGGATCGGCCCCGCCCGCGCTGTGATCCAGTTCAGACGAATACACCTGAAGGACACCCGTTCCCTTCTCGTTCACCAAGTTTTTGAACAGATCCTTGTAATCGACGATGTAGCCGAAGTCCTTGTCCTCGCCGTCCAGGCGGTTCGTGCGGCAGATCGCCTGGAACAGGCCGTGGTCCTGCATGGACTTGTCGATGTAGAGATAGGTGCAGGGGGGCGCATCGAAGCCGGTGAGGAGTTTATCCACCACGACAAGCAGCTTCATGTTCGCCGGCTCCTTGATGAACAGCGATTTGGCCCAGTCCTCGTAGGTCTCGGTCTTGGTCATGCCGGACTTGGCGTCAACATCCTCCAGCAGTTCGGTATAGGTGTTGTAGAGGAACTGTTTGTCGGTTTCGGTATTGGCGCCGGTTTCCTCTAGTGTCACATCCTTGGCCAGCGGGTTGTAGGAGGTCACCACCGTGCACTTGCCCTTGAAGGACGTTTTCTGGAACAGCGTGAAGTACTTGCAGGCTTCGTAGATGCTGGAGGCCACCAGGATCGCGTTGCCGCGTTCGCTGGATAGCCTCGGCTTCACGCTGAAGTCGAAGACGATGTCGCTCACTACTCGCTCCATGCGGGACTTAGAACTGAGCACTTTCTGCATCGTGCCCCATTGCTTCTTCAGCTCGTCCTTCTGCCAGTCGTTCAGCCCTTTCGTCTTGGCCTCGAACCAGGCGTCGATCTTCTCTTGAGAGCCAAGGTGCTGATCGATGTCCCGGGCCTCATAGACCAGATCGAGTACCACCCCGTCTTCAACGCCCTCGCTGAACTTGTATGTGTGAATGTAGCCGCCGAAGACCTCCAGGCTGGTCTGCGCATCCTTCTTAAGCAGCGGGGTGCCGGTAAAGCCGATGAAGACCGCGTTGGGCATCATGGCCTTCATCACGCGGTGCAGCTTGCCGCTTTGGGTGCGGTGGCATTCGTCCACAAACACGAACACCTCACCCACGGTCTGACTAGGTTGAGCCTCCAGTTCCTTGATGAAGGCATCGAAGTCGTCCACATCTTTGCGGCCGAATTTGTGGACCAGCGAGCAGAGCAGTCGCGGTTTGGCTTGGCCGAGCTGACTCATGAGGTCGCGGGCGCTGCCGGTGCGCTCGATAGACTCGCCCGTCTCGGTGAACACGCGCTCGATCTGCTTGTCTAGTTCATCACGGTCGGTGATGATGGCGACGCGGGCATGGGGGTTGTTCTCCAGTATCCACTTCGCGAGCAGCACCATCACAATGCTCTTGCCGCTCCCCTGCGTGTGCCAGATGATGCCTCCCTTCTTTTCGCGCACATGGTCCTGCGCAGCCTTGACCCCGAAATATTGGTGCGCTCGTGGCAGCTTCTTCACGCCGACATCGAAGAGCACGAAGTCGTGCATCAGCTCGATCAGCCGGTCCTTGCGGCACATCTTCAGCAAATACTTGTCCAACTTGAAGCGACTGTTGTCCTGCTCGTCTTCTTTCCACTTGAGAAAATACTTCTCCGGCGTACCGATGCTGCCATATTGCAGCCCCTCGGAATCGTTGCCGGCGAAAATGAACTGCACCGTGCTGAAGAACCAGGCGTTGAACTCTGGCTGTTGGTTGGAAAGGTTTTGCCGAATGCCCTCGCCGATCGACACGCGGCTGTTTTTCAGCTCGATCACGCCGACCGCGATGTCGTTCACATACAGTACGAGATCGGGCCGACGATCGTGGTTCCCCTTGAGCGCCACCTCCTCGGCAATGGCGAAGTCGTTCTTTTCGGGCTCGTGCCAGTCGATGAGGTGGACGGTCTCCGTCACCTTACCCGCCTCAGTCTTCACCGGCACACCATAGCGCAGCAAGCTGTAGACAGCTTGGTTGTTGCCGTAGAGCGTACGGCTGTGGTTATTCGCTTCGGTACGGAGCTTGTGTAGCGCGATGCTGATCTGCGCTGCCGAGTAGCCGCGCTTGGTCAGCCATGCCGAGAGTTGACCTTCCTCGATGTTGCTGTTGCCGTCACGGTCGGTCCAGTCCCCGAGGTAACGGTAGCCCAGCTCGTCGCGAAACAGGGCAATAACTCGGTTCTGCGTGGCGCGCTCAGGTTGGCCGACGACGCTCACTTCTTCACCTCCCAATGACCGCCCTTGGCTGGACCGACACGCTTCACATAACCCTGGGTCTTCAGATAGTGAATGTTCTTTTCTATGGCCGTCGTGCTCAAGCGCAATCGCTTCGCCAATTCCGAAACTGTGACTTTTGGATTCTCTTTCATGGACTGCACAATAGCAGCACGGGTTTCACCCAACTTTTCACCCAACTTTTCACCCAACCTGTCTTGGGTAGTTTCTTGGGTAGTCCCCGAAGCGGCGGCCCGCAGATGTACAGGACTGGCATGGAACGTCAGCATCAGCCCTGCCATCCCGAAGTCATAGGCCGGCGGGTCAACCCCGTGCTCCCGGCACTCGCGGTTGATCTTCTCGATGCCGCGCCCCCAGGACTCGATATAGCCTGCCCGGAAGAAGGCATTGGCGATCAATGGATTAAAAGGCTTGGAAGGATGCTTGCCCAGCAGTTTTTCCAGCGTCCAGTGCTCTGGCAGATCGCCGGGGTTCCAGATCACGAGCTGATCGTCATAGGCGCTGATCTGGATGGGCACGCCGCTGCTGTAGTCTTTGTGGACCACGGCGTTCAGCAGGGCCTCGCGCAGAGCGGCATACGGATAGAGGAAGGTCTCATGCCGCTGCAAGCCGTGGTAGCTGATATAGGCCTTCAGATACTTCGTATGCAGGAGTTCCAGCGCGCGCTCCACCTGCTCAAACAGGCTGCCGTGCACCTCGTCCTGATATCGGAGATCGTCGTCCGTGACAAAGAAGCCGATTTTGATCCATACCCCGCTGACATACTGCTCCGGGCGAGGTGAAAACAGGAGACAGGCAGCCCGTTTCAAACCATGTTTCTCCGTCAGCTCCAGATTCCCGAGAATCACCTCCCGGCTGTCGCGCAAGACAGCCCGGTCCATCCGTCCGCTTTGCGAAGCGCCGGCTTTGAACAGACGCAAGGCTGCGGCACTACACGATCGCGCGGTGAACGAGGGTTCTGGCGCATCATCCCAATGGCGTCCCCGTTTCTTCAATAAGAACTGCTCGAGCGCGGCACCTTTCAGCTCCTGCGTGGTGCTGCCACTGCGGAAATAGTAGGCGCCCCTGTAGCTGATGGGGCTGGGGTACGGGTCCACCCGAATTTCCACCAGCTCCTTCCCCGTCGCTTTGACGAGACGAACATCCGCCATGATGCCCAACATATCGCGGATCTTATTCGGCAGATCCTCCATCAACTTGTCGGCGTGGCTCACCCCAACGGCCTTTCCCTTGTTGTCCCGGCCGATCACCAGCACCCCGCCGTCGGCATTGGCAAAACCGCAGAGCCACTTCAAATACTCGTCCTTCCAGAACTCCTTCCACTCAATGCGATGGCCTTCCTTCATACCAGCCTGATCCGTCCCGTTAGCAGTTCCTGCATCATGCCCTGCTTGATCTGGCGGGCCTTGGCGAGCTTGGCTTCCAGCGCGGCGATCTCCGCATCCATGTCGCTGAGGATGGTGGCAATGGCGGTTTGTTCGGGAAGTGAAGGGAGCATCACTTCAAAGCTTTTCACAACATTCCAGTCCGAGCGCGGCATGTGAGTGCCATAGGCTGAGCTGGCTCCCTCAATGAAGCGATCAGCCTTTACGAGCTGGAACAGAAACTGAGGGATGAGTAACGATTGCTTCGCCACCAACACCCAAATCTCCGTGGAGCAGACGCCTTCTTGACTCGCGAGCCAATATTTTCGCAGATAGGCACGGAGTTTCCCGAACAGAACGTCATCTTTGTAAAACACAGACTTGAGAGACGAGTCCTCTGAGGTCGCAGTGTTACCAACAAGGCACCCTGTTCCTTGTTCGATGTGTTCCAATTCGATGCAGAACTCCTTCGGCCCAGTCCGTCGTGGATCAATCCGTTCCCTGCGCAATAGAGCGACCTCACCAAACTCCTTCACCTCCCACTTCCCGCTGAAGCCTGGCAAGCGCTTCTTGCCGGTGAGGAGTTCCTGCATGCCGCCTTGTTTGAGCTGACGTTTCTTGGTGAGGAGTTGCTCCAGGGATTCGATGAGGGCATCCGCATCGCTCAACGTCTCGGCGATGACTTCTTGTTCGGCTTTGGTTGACGGGAGAGGAACAAGAAGATTTCCTAGCGTGCCCTGATTGAGGTTGATCATTGTGGAGCCAACCGAAGCATTCTCAATCTCTGCGATGATTGGCGGACTTGATAGCACCCGCTGAATAAAGCGAGCATCAAGTGACGGCCCTGTGCGAATGATCATGGAGCCAGTTCCACACAGCCAACCATGCTCTTCTGCCCGCACGAATGCGCAGCGCCCCATTTCGCCGCGCCTGCCTATGATTACGTTACCCGCCGAAAGACGGAACTCGGACAACTTCCGCGCCGCCTGTTCTGTAATCGCCATTGAAGGCGTCGGCTGAATCTTTCCACCGACAATCTGCATCGGATTGATCACCGGGACACCACCATCAACGTAGTCGGATTGGTGCAAAGCACTGCCGAAAGGTCCCGTCTTAAACGTCGCGCATGTGCCGAACTTTGAGACCACCCAATCCTCGGGGATCACCCCCACATCGGTCTTCCTGTAGCCGGGCTTCACTTCCATGCGAATCTCATCTCCTCCAGGTGACGATTCACCTTGGCTTCCAGCTTGGATACGCGGCTGACCATCTGTGGCAGATCGGCATGGACAGCAGGGAGCCGTTGCTCGAAATTGTTCACCGCAGCCCCCTGACGCATATACAGTCGGTTTTTGATGTGCAGCTCCAGCGTGGTGCGGGGCCAAGCCTGCCGGACTGTCTCACCGGCATACCATTCGCGCTCGGCAGGATCGGAAATCTTGGTGAGGAGCGTGACGATGTGGAACCAGGGCAATTGGGCAGCAGACTGCTGCCCAATTTGTAGATCGGGGCACATCTTGGCAAAAAAGCCCATGTATTTGAGGTTGCGACTGGAAAAGCCCTTCATCTCGGGGAAGGCATCACGTAAATCGACGGAGAGCCGGTCAATGACCTTCGCGCCCCATCCTTGACGGCTCTGGCGGTTCTGAATATCGCAGCCGATGTCGTGGTAGAGGCGGATCTGTTCCTCATTGGCAGAGAGGAGCGCCCGCTGGCGAGCGCCGCTGATTCGTTGTTTCAGACCAACGAGCCAGTTTGCATAGTCTTCGGGAAATGCGAGAAGGTTGTTGCTCACGCGGTGAACCCCATCCTTTTCAGGTGTGCATTCACCTTGGCCTCCAACTCGGCCACGCGGCTGACCATTTGTGGCATCGGGGTTTCGTACCGCTCGGCCAGCTCTTTCACGCGCTGCGTGAGCTGCTGACTCACTCGGTCCATCTCGCCGTGGATATCTCGATCCAGCGCGGCAAGCCATTTGTCGTCCACGACCAGTGTCTTGATCTCGGATTCGGTGAGGGTCGGATACTTGGCGTAGGCTTGGGCGTCGAGCGCTACCTCGGCCTCCTTGAGGCGCCTTTTAAGGTCGGCTTCTTCGGTGTTGAGTTTGAGCCAGGTGAGCAACGCATCCAATTCTGCAGCGCTGTCATCGCCGTAGGGGGCGGCGGTTTCTGCGGCAATCGAGGCCGTTCCGTCAGGCCCGTGAAAACGGGCATCCAGATTATTGGAGGGACTGGATTCCCGCCTTCGCGGGAATGACGATGAAGATTCAGTCTTGCTTTCTTTTTGCAATTCCTTCAGCCGGGCAGCGACGTTGGCCTTATTCACCTTGTCGAGTTCGGAGAAGGCCCCGTCCTCGCCGCCTTGTTCTTCCTCCATCTCGGTGAGGCGGGCAGTGACGGTTTCCACCTCGGACGTAAGCTTATCGATGGCCTGCTGCTCAGCGACGAAGTAGCGGGCGACGATGAGCGCCTTCGACACGAGGTCGCAAGTCCAGCCCTTGTCCTTCTCCTTGCCCTTCTTGTCCTTCTCGATAATGCGGGTGGTCTCAGCCCTCCACCCGTCAGCGGCGATCAGGTAGCAATCGTCCTGCATGGTCTCGGCCCAGTAGTCCATCAGGTGCTGATAGACGTCGTATGCATCGATGAGCGGTTGACCGACATAATGGGCGAGCAGGTCTTCTGAAAGAGCCCCGATGACTTCCTTCGGATGACAGCCGGTCTTCAGCTGCCGGAGCGTCCTGGCGCATTTCTGTTGCCAGGCCCCAAAGTGGATATTCATCGTGCCGATGAAGGCGGCAAATTCAGGATGCTCATAGATCGTGGACTTGATTGCTGACTTCTCCACGGCGAGGTCGAGGTGGTCTGGACGGTTGGCCTTGAAGAGCACCTGCCGGAGCTTGGGGCAGACATCCCAGTACCGTTGAAGCGCGTCCACATCCGCTTTGGGGATGCCGCCTTTCAAATGGCCTTCGATGTCTTGCTTATCTTCGACCTGCTGGCTGTCGATGTAGCGCGGGAGATTGAGATTGAACTCGTTCTTTTCAATTTCATCCACACTCACCATGCGAGAGTATTTCTGGACGTCGAGCCGCTTATTGAACACATCCACGATCTTATGGATGTCCATGCTACGCAGCCGGTTCTTTGGGCCGTCCTTTATTAAACCACCGCTGGCGTCGATCATAAAGATGCCCTTGCGGGTGTGGGCCTCCTGTTTGTCCACGACGACGATGCAGGCAGGGATGCCGGTTCCGTAGAAGAGGTTGGCAGGTAAGCCGATGATTCCCTTGATGTAGCCCTTGCGGACAAGATTGCGGCGGATATCGGCCTCGACATTGCCGCGGAACAGCACACCGTGAGGCAAAATGCACGCGCCTTTGGCCGTGCTCTTGAGCGAACGAACGATATGGAGCAGATAGGCGTAGTCTCCTTGTTTATTAGGCGGCTCGCCGAAGTGCTTGAAACGCTCATAGGGGTCGTTGAGAGGATTGAGACCGGTGCTCCAGCGCTTGTCGGAAAAAGGCGGATTGGCGACAACGTAGTCGAAGGTCTTGAGCCTGTCGCCATCCATGAACTTGGGATCGGACAGCGTGTTGCCCTGGACGACGAGCGCGGTCGGGTTGTTGTGCAGGATCATGTTCATGCGCGCGAGGCCGCTGGTCGCGCCGTCTTTTTCCTGCCCATAGAGCGTCACGGCAGTGCCGGCCTCGTCACCCACTTTCAGCAGCAGCGAACCTGAGCCGCAAGCGGGGTCGTAGACCGTGGTGGCAGCGTTGGTCTTCGCGCCGCGAATGCCGATGATTTGCGCGATCACCCGACTCACTTCGGCAGGCGTATAGAACTGCCCTTTGCTCTTGCCACTCTCGGTGGCGAAGTGCCGCATGAGGTATTCGTAGGCATCTCCCAGGATGTCGTCGCCCTCGGCGCGATTCTTGGAGAAGTCGAGGGCTGGGTTCTCGAAGATCGCGATGAGATTGGTGAGCCGCTCGACCATCTCCTTGCCGCTGCCGAGCTTGCCGGCGTCGTTGAAGTCCGGCATGTCGGATAGTTTGTTGGCATTGGCCAGCGGCGCGATGATCTTCTTGTTGATCTGGTCGCCGATGTCGGGCTTACCCTTAAGCGCGACCATGTCCTTGAAGCTAGCGCCAGGAGGAATCGTAATCGGCGCATACGGCTGGCCGGCGTACTTGTCGCTGACGTACTTGATGAAGAGCAGCACGAGGACATAGTCCTTGTACTGGCTGGCGTCCATCCCACCGCGCAGTTCGTCGCAACCGGACCAGAGAGAACTGTAGAGTTCGGATTTCTTAATCGCCATGGATCAGTCGAATCCTTGTCCAAGCAAGGCACAATTATCGGATCGAAGAATACCCCTTTCCCCACGAGAAATCACGCCCCATGGAGGACCAGAGAGCGTATGGCAGCGGCGGGAAAAGAGAACGCATCAAGATGAGGTGGTCCGGAGCGCCGGACGCTTTCGCGTGGAACCCGCTGCTTTCTCATGCGGCGGGATGACGGTCGATGCAGCCCTGGATCGCCTTGACAAGATCGCCCACCGCGCGCAAATGGTCTTCAAGAGTATGGATCGCAAATGACCCGTCTTCGTTCCAGCGCATATGGGCAAGATAGTGTTTCAGATTCTTCATTCGTGCCCTTCTTTCAGGCCACGTTCATACCTCACCTGCCCATTCTCCTGTCTCCCCCATCCCACGGCGCAAACGGCACGTCGGAACTATACTTATCTATCGGTTTCAGCGGATTGTCGAGCACATTCACATTGCCGCCTTCGTATTAGGGCGGCCTGAGTCGATCGCTTCTTCATACGTCGGGCTCCTGGTGAATAGAGATGTGGGATGGGCGGGCGATAAACGCTGCATCCACATGGCACAAGGGGGCAACTTGATGCAAGGCGCTTGAAAAATAGAAGAGGCCCGCCGGAGCGAGCCTCTGTGTCTAGCAGATATTGGGTTTATAAATTACCCGACTTTCACTTCGATCGCTTTGGGCTTTGCCTTCTCGGACTTGGGAATTTGGAGATTCAGCACACCATCCTTAAATTCTGCCTTCACTTTCTCCTCATCGACCAGATCAGGCAATGTAAAGGCCCGGACGAAGCTGCCATAGGAGCGTTCTACCCTGTGGTATTTCTTTCCCTTCTCTTCTTTCTCATGTTTGCGCTCACCCTGGATCGTGAGGACGCCGTCTTCTAACGTAACTTTGACATCTTCTTTCTTCACATCAGGAATCTCCGCCTTGATCTGGTACCCTCCATCCGTTTCGCTGATATCCACGGACGGCGCCCAGTCGGCAACAACCATGGTCTCCTTACCGTTCGTTTGGGGCAAAGCAGGACGGCTAATCATCCGATTCAACCGATCCGACATTTCTTCAAGTTCACGAAATGGATCCCACCGTACGAGTGTCATGTTAGACCTCCTTCTCCTCATGTTTATGGTCTTGAACACATCTGTCTGCAGCGCGCTGTATTGTCCGTCTGATATCTGATAAAGGAGATAATTCGGATTACTGCAGAGTCAAGGGGGTTCGATCGCGAAGCACGAGAACCGGATGGTTTGTCTTGTTTGTTTGGTCTATTTAGTTGTTTGATTGAAGGAAACCAACCAGGCAAACCAAATCAACCAGATGAACAAAACAAACCAAATGAACCGTCCGTTTACCGTTGTTCGATGGGCACATACAATCGCCCATGTTCGCCGGAATAAATCTGGTCAGGACGGAATAATTTGTTCTCGCGAAGCTGTTCAAGCCAATGAGCCAGCCACCCTGACACCCGAGCCATCGCGAACAATGGTGTGAACAGATCGGTCTCGATGCCCATCTTGTCGTAGACAATCCCGGAATAGAAATCGACGTTGGGGTAAATCCCCTTTCCCTTCAGCAGCTCTTCTGCGATACGCTCGACCTCTACGGCCACCTCATACATCGGTGAGCTGCCACTTTCCTTGAAAAGCCGCTCACACAAACCTTGGAGGATCGTCGCTCGGGGATCTTTAACCTTGTACACCCGATGACCGAAACCCATCAGCTTCTGTTTTGCGCCGATCTGTCCTTCTAGATACGAGCGCGCCCGCCCTGGCTCACCAATCTCCTTCAACATCTGCACCACTTCTTCATTCGCTCCGCCATGTAACGGCCCCTTCAGAGCCCCAATTGAGGAGGCGACAACTGTATAGGGATCGGCCAGGGTCGAAGCGGTCACCATGCCGGTGAAGGTTGAGGCATTCATCGTATGCTCGGCATGGAGGATCAAACAATCGTCGAACATGCTGCCCCACAAGGGAAGCGGCTCCGTCTCGGTCAGCATATAGAGAAAGTTTTCTGAAAAGCCGAGATCGTCACGCGGTGGAATGCAATCATCTCCATGCCGCAGACGTGCCCAGGCTGCGACGATCGTTGGCAGCTTGGCGACGAGACGGACAGCAGACCAATAATTATTATCGACATCCTGAACATTCCGTCCAGGATAAAACATACCCAACGCGGCGACCGCCGCCTGCAAGGCGTCCATGGGGTGCCCCTGCTCCGGAAGACATTTCAATAAATCAATAATTCTGAACTTGATCCGGCGGTGATGGACGATGTCCTCGTTCCATCGCTTGAGTTGCGGTTGAGTCGGAAGATGTCCGAATAGCAACAGATAGGCGGTTTCAAGATAGGACGATCGCAGACAGAGTTCTTCGACGCGGATGCCGCGATATTCCAGCACGCCGCGCTGCCCATCCACATCGCTGATTGCAGATTTGGCTGCTGGGACTCCAGCGAGCCCCGGCATAAAATCATGTGGCATGATCCTGTCCTTTCAGATTGAAAATTATGACGCGTGAAGACAGTTTATCACGATCAGAACGGCAGGATCTTGAATTGCCCAGTATCGGTTGGCATACTCAACTGGACTGGCCCGCATGGACAGAGAACATACTGCGCGCGCGCTGTGGCTGCCACTCATTGAATGTCTTGTTCCTAGCCGCAGCGTGAGAAGATGAACAGGCCGTGGAGATATGCGGTGACATTTCGCTGGTTCCTCCTATTGATCTTGTTCAGCCTGCTCGCGTTCGGGACAGCCTCCTCCTCTCAAGCAGACAGCGATACCCTAGCCTTTGCCGTCGTGAGCGAGGCGCCAAAAGATAAAGCAAGGGTGTCGGCCAAAGTCTTGATAAATGACGTGGTGTCAGATATGACGCTGCTCGCGTCGGAAACGATCCTGAACAATCTCATTTGGAAAAAACTCGAAATCTGTCATGCCATGAAGGTAGAAGGATACAAAGTTGCTGAAGGATTTCAGATTGTGACGGTGCATATGATCGATGCCGGCATGCTGCCGATGTCCTTGCAGGCTTTTGCAGGCGATTGCTTGATTAAGAAAGCTATCGAGATCGCGCCGCTGGTCGACTAACAGGCAGGTGAAGCAGTGCTGAGCGTTGAGTGCTGAGTGCTGAGTTAGGGAGGGTCGAGAAGTTTTTCGCAAGTCTCGCGCAGGATGCTCAAACAGGCCGTTCAGCAAGGCCACAGGCGAATCGAAACCGGAGCAACTGTCTTGACTGTCAAGTACGCAAAGGTACCCCTGCGTACTCAGAGGCACGCATGCCACGACTGAAGGACCAAAGATTCCGGCTTCCCAATTCTGTGTCCCATCCTTGCGATGCGGGCTTACAAGCCCACGCAACTGTTCGGGCTTATGCAGAATATGGATGTGACGACCATGCTTTTCTACGGTCTCACAGGACCAGGGGGTCTGCGGCCTATCACATCCAGGGTTCCGGACGACCATATGATTGATAACCACAGAACCAAGATACAAGGCGTACCCTCTGGGGTATGTTGAGGATTTCGATAAGCCGAGAACGCCGCTGACGGGCTGTTTCAGCATCCAGCTAGGCAGCGCGGCATTCTGGACAAAGCGTAGGTTCTGCAGCAGCCTCGCACTCTTCGGCAGTTAAGGGAAAGAGTTGTTCACACTGTCGGCAGGGGCGAATTTCGAAGTAGACGATCCCCTTGTCGTCGATGTCGGTAGGTAAGAGCAATTCCAGTGGATCATATCCGATCGCGCCGCCGTCAGAAAATTTGACGATGGCCAAGCGCTCGTTGAACACCTCGAAAGTCCCTTCCTGCCCTCTGCGGGACAAGAGATGTCCGAGGACGAACACCGGTTGCCCCTTACGTTTCGTACGGAGATCTCGTAACGTGTGCTGGGTGTCCGTGGCGCACGAGAACTCGCCGGTGGAACTGGTTCCGAAGATTGGCGTTGGCATCGTAGGTATTCACGCGAGTAGGATGAGATCCATGTATCACAGGGGCAAAAATGGCGTCAAGGCAGGCGAAACCGTGAGATAAGGAGGTCGACGATGGCCGAGGTGACAATTTATCAGAAACCGACTTGCAGCACATGCCGTCAGGCAGTCCAGTTGGTACAAGAGAGCGGTAAACCTTTTAAGACTGTCAATTACTATGAGAAGCCTTTTACCAAAGCGCAACTCA
>JAKDNQ010000149.1 GCA_030456405.1 Nitrospira sp. | reverse complement strand
GAAATTATCATCGTCTTATTCCTACTCGTCGGCTTACTCGGCATTGTCCTGCCTCGAATTTCGCTGGAAGAAAATCTGGGTTCTATCGGCCGGCAGATGGTCAGGACGGTACGATCCATCCAGGACCTGTCCATGGCAACCCAGAAACCACTCCGACTGTACGTCGATATCGACCAAGGAGTCTACTGGCTGATGATCCTGGATGGGAATCAGGAAAAGGCGTTGATCGACCACCCCACCTGGGCCAAGCCGATACAGCTCCCAGCCGCCGTTCGTATCTCAGATATGGTGGTTGACCGGGTGACAAAAAGCTCAGGTCGAGTCGATCTGTTCTTCGACCCGACAGGAAGAGTCGATCCGATGACGATGCATCTGGTGGATAAGCACAATAATCTACTCGCCATCGCCATCGAACCGGTGACAGGAGCCATCCGCATGAGCGATGAGCGGATCGATCCTCCCCCCCTCACGCCCCTGCTCATTCTCGAACGAGTGAAACCGTTACTCAAGATGACGGAGGTCGTCAAGGATTCGCGTCAACGTTGACTGTGTCATCACAGAGTGGGTGCTATGGGGAGTGACCGGGGCTTCACATTATTGGAGGTACTGATCGCGCTCGCCATTCTCGCGCTGGCGTTGCCGATCCTATTGGGGCTTCGCAATTGGGATCTTGACTTGCATGCGAGAGCCCGTGATATCACGACCGCAACGATCCTCGCGCAGGAAAAGTTGGTCGAGACGGAGTTGGGCGCCCTCTTGCCCCTTGGCGAAACAGGCGGAGAATTTCTGCCGACCCCGCTGGGGTCTCTAGCCACCCCTGAGATGACGAATCGCCCGGCGAATTATCGGTGGAAACGAATTGTCTCGCCCACACCGTTACCAGTTGTGCGGGAAATCAAGATTCAGATTCTCTGGCCGAGAGGGGAAACAGTAGAAATGGTCGAGGTCAGCACCTATGTGTTTTCGACAAGCGCCACAGGATTCTGAAAAGGGATTTACCTTGATCGAGGTCCTGCTGGCGGTCTCTCTCATCGCCATGATGGCTGCATTAGTCTTCGGGTCTCTCTATGTGACAACCAACGCGATCGAAGCAGCGCGAGCGACAGCAGCCGATGAGCAGATCGTTCGCCGTACGTTAAGCCTCATGACGGATGAGCTGGCAGTCAGCGAGAGTCGCGCAACCGGCCCATGGATGGGGATCAACGACCAGCGAGACGGGCAACCGGCAGATTCGGTCGCCTTTCTCACGATGGGTCAGTTTCGAGGGGCCGATTCGGCCAAAGATACTGAGCTGGTCCGTATTGTTTATACCAGAGAAGGCGATCGCCTCTTTCGATTTTCTCGAAGAAATCTCTATAGTCTGACGGACGAATCCGTTGAAAGAGTCGAGCTCGCCACCAAGGTAAAAGGGTTCAATGTGCGCTACTATGACGGGAAGGGTAAACGCTGGCTGGATGAATGGGATAGCCGTGGAAACTCTGGTATTCCTAGAGCAATTTTGATCGAGCTGACGTTGCTCCAAGGGAAAGCGGAGCCCCTGACGGTTCGCCAATGGGTGACGATGGGAGCCTCCTCATGACGTGGTCTTTTGCCTGGCTTACGACAGTGACACGTAAAGGCCCCTTGGGGTGGGGACTGGCATCGCTGGCCTGTTTCATCCTATTCCTGCTCCTGACTTTTCCTTTTGGCCCGCTCCAGCATCGCCTGTTGACCGAATTCAATCGAACGAGTGGGTGGGAGGTTCGCGCCGCAGAATGGTCGGTGGGCCTCCCCGCAGCCATCGAGTGGCGTGATCTGGTCCTCACTGGACCGGCAATCGGAACGATTTCTGTTGGAGCCGCACGGGCGGCAATTGCAGTCTTTCAGGCAATGTTAGGCCAAATAGTGGTAGAGTACGCCATCCAGCTGCCGGGAGTCGCGCAATCAGAAGTGGGACGAGCCACTGGATCGCTGACCGCAGCCTCATGGTCTTTACAGGGTCCTATGGCCGTCAAAGGCCACCTCCAGCAGATGGATCTTGCGACAGTTCTGAAACCCTACGTGAGCCGGGGGACAATCCAGGGAGATTTCGCGCATCGCTGGGATACCACACAAGCCGCCTTCAATGGGGAAGGAACAGTGAAAGCTGACATTAAGGATCTCGTCGTCGAACGGATCGCCCCCAGCGCCTCCGCTGATTCCTCGCTGACATTCAATCAGATCCATGCGGTACTCGCCTGCCGCGATGGTGGATGTGACGTCACGGATTTGAAGGGAGATGGTGTGGACGGATCATTTTCAGCCCAGGGGCATATCACGTTGCGACAACCTCTGCAACAAAGCCTCCTCGATCTCACAGTCACGGTCATTCCAGGCGCCGGGTTTGCTCAAAAAGCGGCAAGCCTCTCCTTGCCACCGTTCCAACCAGGAGCCCCCTTGACGTTCAAACTTGTGGGGCCGATTGTGAATGCGCGCGTGGCGCTCTAGCGGAAAGAGACCGTTATTTTGTTTATTTGGTTTGTCTCGTTTGTTTGGTTCCACGAAACTAACCAGATCAACCAAATAAACAAAACAAACCAGATGAACCAGACAAACCGGGCTCGTGTGAAGATGAGGAGCGAACACAGTTGTCGATGATTGCTGAATGTGTTGGGCTCGATATCGGGCAAACGGCCTTGAAGGCGGTGCGGTTCCGCCGCCGCCTGACAGGACGTGAGTCGGTCGAATACTTTCACCAGCCCGTTCCGTATGGACGTCAGGAACATACGGAACCGGCATATCGCACAGCCATGCTCAGAAACTTTCTCTGGCAGCATGGTTTGTATGGGAGTGGAGAAATTGTTACCGCGCTCCCCTGCCAAGATGTCTTCGTCAGAACCCTCTCCTTCCCCTTTCGAGATGCTTCCAAACTGGCGCAGATTGTCCCGTTCGAAATGGAAAATCTGATTCCCATGCCCTTGGAGGACGTCACCGTCGGAAGTCTGTTATTGCCGGCGCGAGAATCCCTGGAAGGAAACGCAAAAGCCAAAGGGTCCGACGTGCTCGTCACCGCCGCGCCTAAAACAAAGATAGCCGAACATTTGCGGTTTATGGCTTCCGCCGATCTCAACCCTTCCGCCATCACGATTGACGGGATGGCGTTATTTTCCGTCAGCCAGTTTCTCAAAGAGGAAGGGGCGCAGGTCCCCGGCGACATGGCGATCATCGACGTCGGAGCCTCAAAGACAACCCTCTGTCTCGTGCATGAAGGCCGCCCCGTGTTGTTGCGGACCCTGTTGTGGGGGAGTAATCATCTCACCCATGCGCTCGCCGTCCGCTACGCTTGCAGCTTCGCCGAAGCTGAGCGGAGAAAGCGGGCCATGGCCGTACAGGAAATAGAGACCTGGCTTGAACCGATCATTAAAGAGTTACGCGTGTCCATTCACACCTATGAAGGCGCAGCCCATCAACGGCTCACCCATTGCTGGGTATCGGGCGGGGGCTCTAAGCTGAAAGAACTCAGCGGGCATATGGCACAGCAACTCGGCTTACTCCCGGTCGGCCCACGGCAAGGATTTGGATCGAGCTGTCCCCGCGCGTTTTCCATCGCGTTTGGATTGTCGATCCATCCAAACATTGTCCGCCCCCGCTGGAAGTCCAAGCTGGCAGGATCGAATCTCGCTCTGGACTTCAAAGCCAGCAGCGATGCCGCATCAGGCACAACGGAGGTGTCCAAGCGGGATCGACGGCTGGCTCTATGGGGAGGACTCATCCTGGCTCTTCTTGTATTGGGAGATCTCTCCGTACGCGTCGCCCTCAAGGATGCGACGGTCAAAGACCTCAAGCAAGGACTTCAGACGCAATATGAGCAGACGTTTGGTCCCGGCGTGAGTCCAGGTGATGAATTGGAGCAGGCGCGCTATCGAGTGTCGCAGCTGGAAAAAGATCTCTCGAGCGTCGACGGCGCGCGTTATAACGTTCTGGCCGGCCTTGCAGAACTCGTGAAGCATGTGCCGCTGGCGGTACCGTTGAAGATACGGGAACTGACGATCGACGGGACGAGCATTCATCTGGAGGGAGAAACCACGACGTTCGACGCAGTTGAGAAGATTAAGCAGTCCTTCATGGCGAACGAGACCCTCCATGACGTATCCATCAGCGATACCCACGTCGGCGCGGTGCCGAACCAAGTCGTGTTTCGCCTCACCTATACGGTGCAACGGCCATGATGCACATGCTGAAGGAACGGTGGCGGAATTTCGCCCAGCGCGAACGCATCATCGTGGCGGCTGGCGGAGCCATGCTTGTGGCCGCGCTCGTCTTTCTCCTGATCGTCGATCCGCTCATGGCCTCGATCGACAAGCTCGATCGGCAAGCGAAACGAAAAGCGAAAGACAGCCAAGAATTGGCGCTCGTCGCGCAGGAGTATGTGGCCAAGCAGGCGCGTATCACCAAGCTTGAACAACGCATGCCGATCCCGCCGGCCCAGTTTTCGCTGCTGGCCTTCATGGAAGAAGCGACGACGGGTGCGCAGATTCGCGATCGCATCGTCGGCTTACAACCGCAATCCCCCGCGGTCGTCCAGGGCTATCAGGAAACCGCGGTCGACCTTCGGCTCGACGGCGTCACGCTTCCTCAACTCCTTGCGCTGCTGGCGGCGATCGAACAGGCGCCCTATGACGTTCAGGTGCATCATCTGCAAATCAAACCGAAATACGATAATCCAATCAATCTCGATGCGACACTGAGAATCGTGACCTATGCGAAGGTCTGATGAACGTGGTATCGCCCTTCTTCTCACACTCCTGGTTCTCGCCCTCCTGGTGGCGCTGATTCTAGAGTTCGACGCCGAAGCGAGACGAGAATACCGCGACGCCGCGGCCTTTCGCGATAATTTCAAAGCCACGGTTCTCGCGCGCGCCGCGGTGCAGGCAGCCCGTGGCACCTTACAACAAGACCTTGCCAAGGACAGGAAAGCGGGCCAGTTCTATGACGCTCCCACCGATTTGTGGGCCCTTCCCATCAAAGATTACGTCCTCGGTGACGGACTGCTGAACGCCCGGATCGAGGATGAACGGGGCAAGCTGAACCTGAACGACCTGGCAGCGGGCGGTGACCCCATTGCCAAGAAAGCTAGGGTCCAGAGGGTCAAGCGGCTCTTCGAGCTGTTGCAGATCAGGCAGGATCTGGTGGATGCCATCGTCGATTGGGTGGATCAGGACGAGACGCCGGAGCCTGCCGGGGCAGAAAGCATTTACTATCAAACGCTGCGCCCCCCTTACCGGGCGGCCAATGCTCCTCTGCAGACATTCTTAGAGTTGCGCCTGATTAAAGGGATGACTCCAGACATCATGGCAAAGCTCTCAAAGCTGGTGACCGTCTATCCTCAAGAAGGACAAAGTAAAGTGAATCTGAACACCGCAGACCCTTTTGTGCTTCAGGCGCTCGATCCAAGTATTACGCAAGGCGTGGCTGCCGACATTGCCATATCGCGCCCCTTCAAGACCATTCAAGACTTAGATCGTGTGAGTAGTTTTGCAGATATCGGAAAGGAACTCCGCGCCCAAAATCTGTACGATGTCAAAAGCGATCTCTTCTTGGCCCGCATGACGGTGCGCGTGAACGAAGTGACCAGAAACGCGATCGCAGTGCTCCAGCGCGACCAGAACACTGGAGCGAGTTCTCTGCTGTACTACCGCGTCCTCTAGCAAGATGCTGAAAAAGCCACTCTTCTCACCCGCCCAGCCCTGGCGCGCCGAGACGCGCCTTTCACCAGGCATCGTTCTCACCTCGAAAGCATCCTCAACGTAGCCCACTTGGAGAACAAGCTGTCTTGGCAGCTTGGGGTGGGCGGGTGAGAAATGCTACGCCT
>JAKDNQ010000546.1 GCA_030456405.1 Nitrospira sp. | reverse complement strand
CAGTTACGAAGAAGGTTCCCGTCGGCGACAACTTGCCCCGGTTCGTCTGCGAGACCTGTCAGGCCATTCATTACCATAATCCAAAGATCGTCGCTGGCTGTATCCCGGAGTGGGACGGACACATTCTTCTCTGCCGGCGCGCCATCGAACCTAGGTCCGGTCTCTGGACCTTCCCTGCCGGCTTCATGGAGATTGGCGAGAGTACTGAGCAGGCGGCTGTTCGTGAGACTTTGGAGGAAGCGCAGGCTCAGGTGGAGCATATCTGTCTCTTCGCGGTCCTCAGTCTCCCGCATATCGGTCAGGCGTACCTGGTATTCCGAGGGCCGATGCGTTCACCAGCGTTCGGAGTGGGTGAAGAAAGCCTTGAGGTGCAGCTCTTCTCACTTGCCTCAATTCCCTGGGATAAGATTGCATTCCCCGTGGTGAAGGACGCACTGCGCCGCTATGTCGACGATGCGGCACGGGGCGACTTCCAAGTACATGTTGCCAGCTTGCCGGATCGACTCTCGTAGTCTCGCAGGATACTCAAAAAGTCTGTCTAGCAAGGCCTGAACGATGCGAGAACGCCGCTTGGTGAAAGGTGCGTCTTGACGCACCAGGGTTGGGCGGGTGAGAAAAGCGGCTTTTTCAGTATCCTGCTCTGCTAATTGAGTGTGGGAATCGTAAGAAGAGGCAGGCTGCGGCCCTCATCATCGTGGAGAAAGCGAAACCCATTGGCCTCGGTGTAGTCGACGGTCACCCGCTCCATCCGTAGCGCGCTCCGCCGGTCAACAGCAATCGTGAGACCGTCGATCTGCTGAACATCATCGTCAGCCTGGGTGCTCGCTTCCAATGAAATACTGAAGTTTAAGCGTGACTCATCCAGGTCGCGCACGGAAATTCGGACAACCGGATCCTCGGGATGATGGGCTTGAATCGCTTTCAGTCGCGCGATGGCGGCAAGGGTGACAGCAATCATGAACGGACCTCTGTGTGGCGAATGATCCCATGGATATCGATCAGATGATTTTCACGGTCGATGGAATAGAAAATCCTCCAATCTTCGACCGCATATTTCGAGAGGCCGGGCAGGTCTGACGCGATGGGATCGTGGCGCAAATTATCGATGTTGGAGGCAATCCATTTCGTTTTGTCCAAGAGTCGCTGTGCTATGGAAGGCTCAAGTTTCCCAAGATCTTTGAGGATGGCTGGGCGATAGGCAAGTCGATACCAAGCCATGTCGTCTTTACCAGCGGAGACCGAGTTGATCTGCAATGTCTTCGCCGGACAGTCTCTCCATGCGAACCAAGGACTCTTTCAGACGGGCGTGCAGGCTACTGCCGAGCTGGAGCCCAAGATCAGGATCGCCCAGTAGCTCACGCAGACGGTCATCGACCATGCCTCGTACGAGTTCTTTCAATTGTTCCTGGGAAAGTTGTGAGATGTCCATGAAAACGAAGGATACGGAGTCGAGCGCATAAAATGCAACTAAAGAGAAAGGGCGGGATGCTTACTGAAGGCCGGTTTTGAGCTGGAGTTGCTGGAGCAATCGCTGGATCATACGGTCTAGCTGGTCTTGATGCAGAGGGGCAACCGTCAGGAACTCCAGTCCGATACCAGCAGAACCGGACCAGCGGACAGCGGCATTGTCGATTACAATTGGTTTGGACTCACCGGGGATATGGAGATGGACGGAAAGCTGCATGCCGGTAAAGGGGCTGATCATACTCTCCACACAACATCCATTGGCCGAGAGATCCCGGATCGATCCCGTGTGGCGGAAGCGATTCTTGTGCACCAACGTGCAAGAGAGCGACACAGGAAATCTGAGATGCTTTCGGGTAACCATGGCGATACAGATTGCTATGGGACGATGTTCGATTGTGTTGCTAGAAACTGCCCCAGACGCGTTCGTTCCCGCTCCAGCATCTCACGAAATTCTACGCCAAACTCGTGGTTGAGAGTCCACTGCACAGTGGCGGCTTGAATGGCGATGGCAACCGGTTGTCCCTGTGTCTGAAGATGCACGGTCAATCGCGCACCGTTTTTCACTGGAAGAT